>JABSOG010000468.1 GCA_013216025.1 Algicola sp.
CCGCTAAACATAAATATGGTGCCGTCTTTGTCTGTATAAATGGCATCAACCTGGTCAAAGCTTTCGAATTCCCTGTCGGTTTTGCCCCATTCTCGGGTCAACTTTTGCCAAGGTTTTGACATTTTGTCTTGGTCGTCATTGTCGTCCAGAGTTTCAGGCGACATCACATAATATTCGTTGTCGACTATCACCACGTTACGACCCAACTTGTCGACGAAAGCAGCAATAACATTGTTCAGCGATAACTCGGTGTCTTTATCACCGGTTAACCAACTGGCCAGCCGATCATTGTCGGTTTCGACTCTTTGCATTGTGGTTGATGAATATTTCCAGTAACGGGCGTAGCTGTCCTGATGCTGAGTATCGGCACTGTGAAACAAATAAATATAGCCGTCATCACTTTCCAGCAAGGCATCAACCCCTTTGATAGCGGCCATACTGGCGTCTTGCAATTGTACGGTTGGCAGTTCGAGGTTGACCGGAAATTTATCTACCAATGATTGACTGGCAAAAGCGATAGCGATTTCGTCTTCGTTCAGTCCAATTTTGTTGGCAAACAGGGCAAATTGTTTGATCCGGCGCCAAGCCGTGGCGAACTGACTGTCGGCAGGCATACTCGACACCAGGTTGTCTGCACCGACACTGTGAAGAATAGGGGTCAGCCAATGTTCAATACTATTGTCTGCACTTGCGAATATCGTGTTGCTCAGTGCTTTAACAGTTGCCTCTTTTAATGACAAACTCTGAGCCAAAGTACGGTAGACAATTCGCTGCTGTTGTTCACTCATCGATTGGTGTTTGTCGACAATGGCCTGGCTGGTTTTTTCACTGTTGCGGGCCAGTTTATTGAGGATAAAGAAGATGTCTTTGTTGTAATCGATAAAGTCCGCCACCTCAAATGACAGTGCGTTGTTGACATTAAGGAAAAATGCCAGATTTTTCGGATCCAGTTGCAGGTTGTCTTGCAGGTAACCCATGCTTTTGAGGTAATCACTCAATTGGCTATATTCTTCATCGCCAAATTTGAAAGACTCAAGATTGGCGCGAGTGAAACGATAGGCGTCAAGGCTGGCCACAATGCCCTGAACCCGATCAAATACGGTTTTGTTGTCACTGGGTTTAAATGGCCAATGGATGTCAAGACGCTCAACATTATCGTTGTCGTTAAAGAAATCCACCGCTTCGGGTGTTAAGCGACCGTCTTGCAAGTAAAATTTGTCAAAAACAGTGTATACCCAGTCGGCAATCAACAGGTCGGCAATCTCGACAAAATCAGCTGATTCGAATTGGTCATAGCGGGCTTTTTGGCGTGAAACCAATGACTGCAAAGCAGACAGAATTTGGCTGTGATGGGGGTAGAATTGCACTTCCAACAAAAATTTCTCGGGTGTCAACTCAAGCATAACTTGGTTGTCGATGATCTGCGCGTCAGCATCGATGTACTCGTTGAACTGGAGATTTTCAAGCAAGTCATCCAATTGCTGACGACTAAGCGGCTGGTCATCAAGCTGTAAATCAGCAAACAAGGATTGCGCAACCTTGATTTTTACTTGTTTGAACTGTTTAACTTTATTGCTGATCAGCGCAAAGACTTCGTCGGCATGCAGGGTGATTTGTGAATTAACCTCAAACAGAGCAAAGTTTTCACTGGACTCAAACGTGGCTTTCTCAATGATATTGCCGTCGCTATCGAGATAACCGTTAAATATCAGGTTGTCGTATAACTCAATGCGCTCGTTATTGAGCATACCCAACTCGTCGAGGTCTGACAGATGAAAGCCGCCATCAGCACCTTGTGCGATACGTGCGGCAATCAAGTCATACAAAGGTTGTTTAAATGAACTGAAATTGGTTTGTAGATGCCATTCGTCGTTTTGTTGCTCGAATGCTTCGATTAACACCTTGCCGTCACTGTTGAGGTAACCCATCAACACCAGGTTATCGAAAATTTTCTGGGACACTTTGTCTTGCAGCCCCAGTGACAGAAAATCGTCATGGCCAATCAAATCCAGCTGGGCCATTGTTTGCGCTGCTGCCTCTTTGGCCTCACTTTCATCAAATAATGCAATGCGCTTATCAGTCTCTCCAACCAGGTTAGCAGATCCCTCACTGATGACGTAATGGGCGATACGTGCCGTACGCTCATCGATTTGAGCCGATTGGTAGGCTTTACTTGACAATAACTTGGTGGTTATTTTTTGATAAAGACGGTTGAATCCGGCAACATCACGGTCGTTATCGGTCCGTCCGGTTTGATGGTTCTTGGGGTCTTTTAGTTGCTTTTCAGTTAAGGTCAGTTTACGTGGTTGACGCGAACAGGTGATCAAAAGCAGTGTTTTGGCAGAGAAGCCGTTATCGTTTATATATTGGGTCAGACCGGATAATGCCTGAACCAACCATAGGCGTTCAGCCACAGCAGATTCTCCAGTACCTTTACGGATAATATCAAAGGCATTGCGGCTGTCACTGGAAAAACGAAAGACATCGTGTTGGTAAAAAGTTCGGTTGATAACCGGGTCGTTTTCAATGACATCAAATAATGTAAATAACGACTCAACACTAAGCTCCAGGCTTTGTGATAACTTAACGACGCGATACAAGGTGTTGAGCAAATCGCTTTCTTCAGCCCCACTATACCAAAGCTCGATGTATTGCTGTGATTTCTTGATATGCTGGTTCAGGCGTGAACGGAATCCGACCACAATATGCTTGATTTGCTTATCGGATATGCCCAACTCTGCGGCCAACCGTTTACGATAGTTTTTGTTTTCCAACGATAAAATGTCGCTATTGTGCGGCTCGATTCGGCTGTATTGTTCAAATTGAGTTGGCCGAACTTCACCAATATAGGACTTGTCGGTTTGGGCGCAAAAACCGTTGAAGACCCGGTTGAACAGATCACCTGGTTGTTCTTCGTCACCAAAACCGGCATTATTGATGCTATTGAAAAGGGCACATATTACGTCCAGCTTGGTCTCTAGCTTTTGTGCCAAATGCATAACATAGGCAATCGTTACCAAGGTTTTATCATCCAGCTTATTACTACAGCAAGTTCTTAAGATCAGTTCAAGTTCGGTAAAGTTTAATTTGGTGGCACGTGATAAACGAATCAACCGATTGGCTCTGTCCAACCAGTCAACAAGGGTGTGCGCTCCAGCGTCTGGTTGTGACCAAACCAATTGCGTTTGTGGCTCGGCGTCACTGCCGTCGCCGCGTTCATTAAACTTGATATAACCATCAGCACCGTGGTTTAAGTACAAGTCACCTAACTTGACTTTTTGTGCCAGCGTTGGAGGCATATCTTCAAGGTCTTGTGCAGTCGCCGATGCTGACTTGCTGTAATATTGCTCGGAACGGCTAAAATTAATGAATAACAGTTCTTCCAACTCATGATGGTTTAAACCGGTAGCCGCTTTAAACTCACAAACATCGATTTGCATCAAAACTGTCGTTGTCGCTATGTTAAATGTTCCATCAACGTCAACCTCAAGGGCTTCAAGCAAAGACAGCTTGTGACCGAAAGCCGCCCGAATGGCTTCGACGGGCGCAGTAATGGCCGGATTTGCTTTGTTGTCAATGACCAAATCGCTAGTGACTATGGCTTTGAGGTGGGTTGACAAGCCAAGGCGCTCTTGGGCCAAAATCACGTTGTCTGCATCGCTTAAATCACCGGCAAATGCCTGGTAGATTTGCGCCGCTTCAACCGACAAATAATCAAGATATAATTTCACTCTTTGATTGTGTACATCAAACGGCAATGCGTTGGGAAAATCAGCATTTTTAAGGGCATTAAAGGCGTTTGACTCAGGTTCGATTTGCGCCGTGTTGTCACCTAACAACAAGTTAACTTGGGTGATTAAGCGTTCGTTAACGATATCCAGATAAGGCAATAACTGGTAAGTATTTTGGTCATCCAATTTGATTTTTTCGATGATGTCTTCACGGCGCTGTTCGAGATTTTTAACTTCATCAATACTGTTTGGCTCAATTTCATCTTTGACCAGTTGCAGCAAATCAGCCAAATAGGCTGCGGGTGAATAAACAGATCGGGCTTCGTCACCTGCTTTAAAGTTTAATTTACCAAACAGTTTTTCATAGGTAGCAAATGTTTGGTTGTTTTGATTGGTTGGTGTGGTCATGAAATTTCCTTTATGACTTTTAGGTTTATCGGGTTAATTGGGTGGAGAACAAATGGCCGGGCAAGCTTCGCCCCATCTGTCCCATCGGAACAAATATCAATTCAAGTGCTGGTTGTTTAGTGGCACCGCAGTGCGGCATTTATTTACTGACCACCAACAGACGTGGTGACTCAGTATTTGTGAAAATTTTATGTTTAAGAGTCAGATGATTCGCATTGCGCCAATACCGCTTCGATTCGGTCTTCGCATAAAACATAGGGTTGGCCATCGACTTCGAGCAACAGCGCGCGCAAAGTGGCTTCACCCTGAAGACTGGGCAGGTGATTTGGTTTGAGTTTGAAATGACTGTCAAGATAGTCGACGTCAATGTTTGTGCCGTCTTCGTCCAGTTCAAAAAAACGTAGCGACACCACGGTTTTTAGTGCTGGTATCGACTCAAGGGCCTGGGCCACGTCAGTTGCATACACACATTTGGGCAGGTTCAACAACTCGACATCGCCAGCAACAGCCTGTGTCAACGCTTGTAATACACCAACCAAAGTCGCCACCGGATCAGTCAATTGATTGAAATCCAAGAATAATTCTAAACCCAATGAATGGATGGGATTAAGCACTTGTTGGGTAACAAGGTTGATATGATGTCTGGCTTTAGCCCTTGGCTGGTTTGCAGGCATGGTTTGTTTTTGTTGTTGCATCTGACTCCCGTTGAAAAAATGGTCGAATACCCGGGCGGGCATTGCTCAGGCTATAGACGGTCAGAGGTCGGGGATGTGAATAATTTATTGCTAAAAGCTAGAAGACCGCATGAATGCTCGGCAATGCATCAGCCAATGTGGTATTTCTCGATTGGGTCAATGCCGTTAAATTGGATGCGGGTATCACCCAGCTGACACTTAACGTGCCGTTTGCCAACCCTCCATTACCAATGCCGATCAAAACGCCATCGCTATCGACAACAGGTGCTCCAGAATAACCGGGCAGCAAACTGCCATCGAGATAATAGATCGGCAGCTTAACGTCCAGTGCCTGGTTTTCGTTGAGTGTTTTCAAAACGTCAGGCGGCAATAACACTTGCAGGATCTCTGGATAGACATACCCCTTTTTCAGGTCTCTGGAGCTCAAACCCGCAGAACCACGGTTATACCCCAAAGCAGAAATGTCGCTTTGGTACTTGGGTTTAACGCTACTGAAGTGAGTCAATGGCTGCCAACCAACCACTGGCTTGTCTATTTTGAGCAACACCAAATCGGCTTTGGCCAGCACCTTAACAATGCTTGCCAGGCGTTTAACATTGCCAAACTCAATAATGATACGAGTGCCAGGATCGCTATTCATCACATGCAGCGCAGTGACTATTTGGTCGTTTCGTTGCCACAAAAAGCCAGTTGCACAAGACAAAACCCTGCCATTGCGTTTAACCAGGACCCTGACCGTTGAATGACTCAATAAAACAGGGTCATACCCAGCAAGTGTGCGCAAGCTGGTCAACAGCAAGATAACCAGCAATAACCGACTTAACATTTTTCGGGTAAAACAATCGTTAATCATTGTCATCAAAAATCCACTCCCAAGACCTAGGACAAGCTCCTAGTTACACAAACTATCTTTAATTGCCAATAACCGCTTTTTTTGCAGCTCAGGCGGGATGTTTTCAATGGCGTTGCTCATCAGCTTCTGCCAAATGCCTCCAGTGAGTTTAAAGTTGTTAATTATTTCATCTAAAGGCAGCGAGTCATCAGTCAATGAAAGTTCATCACAGCCGGTCAGTGAGACATTGGCGCTGAACAGCATACTGCTGTGTTGTTTGGCAACTTGCTCGCCTTTGGTTTGTCCGATAAAACTCAAAGCCTGACGTTCGCTATAACCCAACGCAATATAGTTGCTTTTCAACGACATTAACGAAGGAGAAAGGAGGTTATGAGTACGGATAAAAATCCCCACGCACGACCCTAATACACAAACAAAACCAAATGCCCCCAACCTGACGGCCTTGGCATTGTTAAAATGGGCGTCATTCAAGCCCAACATCGCTGCCAATAAAGTCGTCAAAGAACCAATGACAGTAACAATGGTTGGTGTTGTATTGATGCCCAAAAGCATACCAAACAGCAAACCGATACCGGCACCGCCAAATAGAGACAATTTTAAACTGGTCTGTTTTTCCTTCACAGTCAGCCTTCAATCATCATGTGAGCCAACTCCACAGCCCGGTCACCAACTTGCTCTGCCCAACGAGAATCGAGCATCTGCTGTCCCGCCTCGACATAATCAGCACAATCCATCGCGTTAAGCATTCGGCGAAACTTCAGCAAGCCGTAGATGCCAAGATTAAAAGCCATGTTTAACAATACCTGCTTGCGATTATCAGTGATGTCTTTGATAAACGGCAGTTTTTCGGTCAATTGCCGGTTTATCGCCGAAATATCGTTA
>JABSOG010000047.1 GCA_013216025.1 Algicola sp.
CAACAACAACTTAAGAAGCCAAAGCCCCTTCCATTTCAACATCGATATCAGTCTGTTCGTTGTGCTCGGTTAAAAAGTGTTCCATCAAGAATTTGGCATCATTTTGTACGCCGCCCAGCGTTGCTGAACCCCGGGTGTGCATCCACGGTAAACCGATAAAATACAGACCTTCTTGTTTGCCAATGCCACGTTGGTTTTCAGGGTAGCCCTTTTCATCAAGGGTAACATTGTTAATCCAGCTGAAATTCGGTCTAAACCCGGTCGCCCAGACAATATTCTTGATACTGTCTATCTGACCCACTTCAAAATCGATGGTATGACCTTTACCGTCCAAAGAGCGTCCAACGGTTGCAACATTACTCTTGGCCAAGATTTTCTTAAGGTTAGTGCCAATAACAGGCTGCATTCGAGTACTTAACTGCTTGCCCAACCACGAATGTTTACTGGCAGACAATATGCCCAGTTTACCCAGCCACCACCACAGAGTTTTGCCCAAAAATTCTTGAGGTAACATCGCAGTACTGCAATTGCCAGAGAAGTAGACTTTGCGGTCGGTATCGGCAATTTCTGACAAGATTTGCACGCCAGAATCACCAGCGCCAACCACCAGAGTTTCACCGTCTTGCAACTGACCCGGGTTTTTATACTCACAGGCGTGCAATTGGACAATGTCTTTAGACAATTGAGTGTTAAATTTGGGTGTGAACGGGGTATGGAATGGGCCGGTTGCCACCACGACATTACTGGCTTTTAGTTGACCCATGGGGGTATCAACATGGTAAGTGTCGTTCACACGCGTCATTTTATCGGCTTTACAGTTAAATCGAATCGGTAAATCGAAGGTTTTGACGTATTTTTTAAGGTAGTCTGCTACCTCGTTTTTGTCGGGGTAATGACCTTCAGCCATGGGAAAATCCATGCCCGGTAGATTATTGTATTGTGAGGGGGTAAACAGGGTCAAAGAATCCCAGCGTCTTAACCAGCTGCCACCGATTTCATTGTCGCCATCGATGACCAAGAAGTTAAATCCGGCTTGTTTCAAGTGATAAGCCATTGATAAACCAGCCTGACCTGCACCAACTACAATATAATCGTACGTCATATACTCTCATTAGATCTACTGGTTAAAATTTGAACGCGAAGTCTATAGGGTTTATCGCTAAAAGTAAACGGGAAACGCAAAAAAATGCTTATTTTACACGCAGATAGCCATCTACACGGATAGATTGATCACATTGAACGGACATCCCCAAAAATATGCACTAGACTGGTTTTAACACCAGTTACAAGACTAATTCAACACAAGGTTCAACACCAAAACGAGGAGTATATTATGGGATTTCTATCCGGTTTAATGGGCAATGCGTCCGAGGTTAATGTCGATGAACTGCGCGACCAACTCGGGCCAATCATGGCAGATAACGAAACGATAGCGCTGGCCTACAAAGAAATACGCGACATGTATATTTTCACCGACAAGCGACTGATTTTAATAGACAAGCAAGGGCTGACCGGTCGCAAAGTCGAATACCATTCGATCCCTTACAAATCGATTACACATTTTGCCGTAGAAACCGCCGGGCACTTTGACTTAGACGCCGAGCTAAAAATTTGGATCTCCGGCGATTCAGCGCCGGTTGAGAAAGAACTTAAATCAGGCACCGATGTGGTGGGCATTCAAAAAGCGCTGGCCAATTTTATGTTTGTTTGATTGGTTCTTGAGGAGTTGTCACCGTCCTTTATAAAGCGCTTTATAAAGGACAGTCACTTTAGAACCAAGCTGCGAATATCTCGCAGACTCGGTTTATTAAATTACTGTATTTTCAAATGGACTTCAGACACCGTTTGCCAACTAGCGCTTATTGAACATCCACCAGCAGCTAATGTTCGTATGATCACCTTTTTGCCCGTGATTTGTGCAGTCGTTAGCAATGCCAATGCCTGCTTTTGAGCATCAGCATTCCAACCCGAGAAATTTAGTGCATATGAGTTGGATGAACTCCCCTCAACCCTAAATGTCACCCCGGCGTTACCGGCACGGTAGATGGATATATTATGGACCAATAAATCACTACAGTCAGTAAAGTCAGCGCTTGCTGGCATTGAAACAATAGATAGGAATAAAGCACTTACAGCTAGTTTTAACATTGGAACTCCAAAGAGGTTATACAACAGTCCATTAATACAAATTCACGAAAAAATTAAAAAATTATTTCCTTCATTACATCAACATGTTCATTTTCGCGTGGATAATATCAGATGGGTAGTACATTAATCAACCGCCTTCCTGTTTTAGAAAAACCGTTAGTGATGAGCACTGTAGTTAGGAATTCAAAAAAAAGGTGTTACATCCATGTAACGTGGCTAAGAGTCCCTTGGATTGACCGTTATTATTGTTATTGGGCTGGTGGTCGCTGCTATTCATTATTGCGATTAGTGGCTGCTATAACGCACTGAATAACCCCAAGGGAGTGGTGGTGTGTCCGGGTAGTAAGGTTGATAACGCATTGTTTTGTAAATGATTGGTAAGTATTTCGGCGTAAATGTCGCGGTAGTCGACCGTTCGTTGCAAGAACCTGCCCTGCTGCAATTGGTCATCTGCAAGACCCGGCCATTGGCCGTATACACCGCTTTGAATGCCGCCGCCCATGGCATACCAGCTTGAAGCATAACCATGGTCGGTGCCGCCGCTGCCATTCTCGGCAGCAGTTCGACCAAATTCGGTTTGCGTCATGATCACCACATCTTGCATCAGGGTGCCCAAGTCTTTATATAAAGCAGTAATGCCCAGAGCAAAATTGGCGTGTGAACGCGCTTGACGACCGCCTGCCTCGCCGCCGCCCTGATTGCTATGATTATCCCACCCGCCAACACTGGCCGTGGCCAACTCAAGCCCGATGCCTGATTTGGTCAACTGGGCAATTTGCATCAATGAGCGCCCATACGAATTATCAGGATAAACCGCGCCGTTTGCTGGGGTGTAAGTCTGATTAGTAATGGCCTGAATCAAATCTAAATCTTGAGTGACCTTCAAACCAAAACGGTGCAACAGCTTTTTGGCCGGATTGTTACCCGCATCTTGGCTGTACACCTGCCCCATATTTTGCAGCAACAAACTTTGCTCAGCATCATTCACGCCCAAACTGAACGCATTCAAACTGGTTAATGACGCCGCTGTTGCGCTGCCCCTGAGCGATTGCGACAACTCATTGCCAAACCCAACCGCCCTAAAAGACGAAACAAAATCTTGGGTTTGTAAATGACGATTCAACCAACCATCTGACTCATTCAAACGCTGGCCGCTTTCTATAAACTGCTGACCAGAAAAATGCGAACGGGTAGCATCTGGATAATGTACTGTCGGCAAAATAGCCAACTGTCCATCTTGATAGATATCGAGCAACGGTGCCAACGCCGGATGAAAACCAAAAGTGCCATTGATGTCTAAAGCCGCTGCCGGGTCTGCAGCATCTGGCGGACGAACGCCAATGGTTGGGCGCAACTCGTAATAACGTTCCTCTAAGTAGGGTATGACCGCATTTAGCCCGTCACAACCACCGCGCTGAAAAATTACTATCAGGGTTTTGCCTTGCGCTGCCTTAGCGGTGTTGACCTTAAAGCTCAACGGATTGCCGCTTAACAACGCATTGGCCCCAGCGACACCCAACAAACCTTTTAAAAATTGACGACGTTTCATGTCATTCTCCTAAAATATAATCCTTGGTGCTTAAGACCTTAACACCTGCCTCAAACACCACACCCGACCTACGCTTTGGCCACTTCGGTGGCCTTTATAAAGATGCGCAGCAGATTTATTGATATTGAAAGCCGGGGAAGCTGAGTACGGTGCCAAGCAACCGCTGTAATTTCTCATCCGCGTCATTTTCATTCATGTCAAAAGCACTTTGGTCATTGAGTATCGACAGCGCCAATTGATATTCCAAATCAGTGAAGTCGCTCGACAATGCCAGGTCAAACAAATAGCTGACAATGGCCTCGGCAGAGCTGTAACCTTCGCTGAGTAGTAACTGCCTGAAATCAATGTACACGGCGGCGCTCGACTGTCTTGCCGCATGATTAACCATCCGCATTCGCAGCAATACCGCGTTAGAATTCAACCAATCTTCAGCCACTTCCGAAAAACCCGTTGGCGCGGGGAATTCAAACAATCGCATCCCCATTGTGCCCAACTCATCATTGAACTCTGACGGCGTAACCTGTGCATTAAACCCACGGGCAGTCGACACCATCAACTCCAACGGTGTTTTTACTTTGCTACGATAATGCTGAGGTGCAGCAAACTCTTGTGAGCCAAATATCACTCTAAGTACTGCGCTGATATCGCCGCTGCTTGCTAAAAACTCCGCCGCACATTGCGATTGCAATGAATTGACTGGCTGGTCGCTAACAAACAAGGTCACCAACTTTGAGCAGATAAAGCTCGCCGTTGATTGATGGCTTGAAAGAATATCCAACACCTGTTCGCCCTCGGCAACGCCTGCGCCAATAACTGTCTGTCCTAAAAAGGTTTTGTTGTCGTTGTCGTGCAAATCATCATTAAACGCAAACTGTCCATCGGTTTCGTGCCAGCCAGTGAAAATGCGTGACAACGCGGCAATGTCATCGGCGGTATAACCACCATCCACGCCCATAGTGTGCAATTCCATCACTTCGCGGGCATAGTTTTCGTTTGCCCTACCCGCCACATTTTGTGCATTGTTCAAGTAGCGGATCATCGCCGGGCTCTTGGCACTGCTGGCCAACAAATCTCTGAAATTACCCAAGGCATGTTGACGAAACAAATTGTTCTCGCGCAACTCATACTGAACAAATCCATGGGTATTGAGGTTGGTATTAAAATGATTCTCCCAAAACCACGCCATCACTTCGCGCAACTGCTTTTTCGAATAGGTCATATAAGTGGTCAGATAGTTTCTCAAATCAGCGCCTTGAAAAATCGGCATTGCCGCCATTTGCGCTTCAAAAACACTGTCGTCGATACTATCAGGGTTTAGCTGCTCATTAAGAATGTCATCGCCGCGCTTCACCCGCACCAACAACTGGGGCGTCAACCCAAAGGTAATGCGCTGCACCAACTGCACGGGATTGGTCGAAATTTGCAGACTGTTGACAAACAAAGTCGCTTGCGTCGTTTTGCCGTTAACATCGGTTGCCAACAAACTAATGGTGATCTGAGCATTGTTAGATATCTGACCATTGGTGATAGGAAAGGCCCATTGACCACTAAGCGAACTGATGTTAAGCGGCTGATCAATAACCGTTTGACCTAACACGGGGTCTGTCACGGTGGCAGTAATAGTGGCAACATCAATATCGTCAGTCACCGTACCCAGCACTGTAAAGCCCGTTACATTCACCGCATCTTGATTTTGGTGCGAGGTAATAGTGACCACTGGCGACTCAGTATCATCGGTAATCACAAAATCTCTGCTATTACTAGTGGTATTCAATGCATAATCGACAGCCGTGGCGGTAACTATTGTTGTCTGTCCTACACTTACCCACTCGGCCAAAATGCTCGCTTGCCATTGCATACTGACATCGTCATAACTGGCCATAACACGGTGCACGCCTTTGATTGGGTCAGAAACCGCTACCTCAACATGTTCAACCGCCAGATTGTCTGTCGCCATGCCTGTCACGATAAATCCATTAGCGTTGGCAATGTCATCCAATGGTGTTTCGATAGCGATTGCTGGCACGGTCATATCCAAGTCACCGTATTCACCTTGCTTGAGATAAAAGGTCAACGCGCCAATCCCATCAATCACCGGACCGTAATAACGTTTGCCTTCGGCAAAAGGACTCGACGCTTTAAACACATAACGTTGGCCTTCACCCAATCCGGGTAAATCAAAGATTAACTGTCCGGCATTATCTGTTCGACCAGATTTGGTCCAGTCTAGTTGGCCGTTATCAATGCGGTAGGCGGTGATCTTAACGCCGGTTTTAACTTGCTCAGTTTCTTTGTCGATTAATGTCACTGGCACTGCGCCAATACCAAAATCAAGACTGCCCGGCGCAGACACCACACGACTGTATGAGCTGCCACTTTCGAACTTGCTGGCTTTGAATAGATAGGTTTGTCCTGCATCAATATCATCGAGATCAAAAGAAGCCGAACCATTTTCGTCGGTGGTGTAACGGCTATACCAATGACGCTCGCCTGCGGCGTTTATTAGATAAGCCGTGACCTTTTGTTGCGGATACGCGGCACCAGTCAAAATATTCGACAAAGTCACCTGTACACCCGGATTGCCCACCACAAAATCCATATTGCCAGCGGCGGTTATTGGGTCGCTGTATTTATTGCTGCCATTCACCGTTGAGGGTGATTTAAAGCGATAAACCACGCCCGCCCCAATGCCGGGCAAGTCTAATCGAACCGTACCGTTGGCATCGGATGTAGCCGAACCAACCCACACGTTTTTACCGTCTTCTATTCGCATCACAGTCAAAGAATTGTTTGCAAGTGCTGGCTGCGAAGCAACAGCACCGTTTTTCAAATGCACCGCTACACTGCCCACATTAAAAGTAAACTCACCCGCCGTCGTTAATACATCGCTATAGGTTTTATAATCGTCAAAAGCATACACCGACAATTTAAACTGCCTGCCATCAGCACCTTCATCACTACCCGCACCACCCAAGCCCGGCAAGTCAAACACCGCGACGCCATTGGCATCGGTGGTTTGGTGGGTGAACCAGTCTTTGTCGCCATTGGCCAGAATCTCGTAAACCGTGATTTTCTTATCCGCGATTGACTGTCCTGTAAGCACGTCTTGAAGTTTGACCGTCAAAGGCTTGCTGCCCACAACCAACTCGGTCACACCTTCGACAGACACTACTTTGTCGTAATAGGTGTTGTTGTCGGTTGGACTTTTAGACCGCGCCAGATACGTTTTTCCGTTGTTTAAATCAGGCAAGTCGATGCGGATAAAACCATTGGTGTCGCTGTACGCTTTGGCAAAATAAGTTCTTTGACCATCAGGTGACAACTCGTAGATATAAACTTTATGCCCGACAAGTGGTTGCGCAGGAGTGACTGTCCCATTCGTCACATCCACTACGGTTGTGCCGACTTTAAAGGTGTAGTCATTGGTGTGGTTAATCGGATTTGTGTAGCTCGATTTGTCGTTGAACACCTTGGCCCGAAGCACAAACTCGGTACCACTACCCAACCCTTCTAAGTCGAAACTGACTTTGCCCAATGCATCAGTTTCTGAGCGGGCATACCAATGTTTATCACCTGCGCCGTCGAGTCGGTAAACATCAATTCGACGAGTGCCCAATGGCACCAAAGACACGCCATCGACCAAGGTGACGTTAAGCGGTTTATTGCCAACGACAAAACTAAAATCGCCCTCACCTGTTAGCGGCTCGCTGTACTTAAGTGTCTGATTCACCGTACTTCTGGCGCTGAGTTTATACACCTGTCCATTGTCGATATCTGGCAAGTTCAAGCGCAACAAACCCGCTTCATCGGTAGTCGCCGAGCTATACCAATCGTATTTTCCATCTTCGGCCAAGCGCTTAATCCCCACATCAAAGTTGGCCAGTGGCGGCAAACCGGCAACGCTACCGTTTTTCAGCACCACGCGAACCTTGCCAACCACAAAGTCGAAGTTGGGTTGATTGGGAATAGCACCTGAATAGCTCTTGAACCCGTTATAGACCTTGCTGCGCAGCACATAGACGCTGCCACCTTCAGTTGAATCAAGAGCACGGTTTTCGAGATTAAAGACCGCCTGACCGGACGTATCAGTGGTACGATGCGAATGCCAATCAAGCGCACCATCCGCGTCGACTTGATAGGCGGTGATCTCATTATTGGCGATGGGTTGGTTGGTTTGAGCATCGATGAGGTTGACGGTCACTTCAGAGCCAAAAGCATTGGCGGCGACCAACAACAAGATGTTGAGTAGTAAAATAAGAAACAAACTGTGACTTGCACGTTTGGTTCTTGCAGGTAAAACTAGGGTATCGCTACGTCGCCATTGCTGGCTTCGCCTAAAGTTTAAATCCAACATTGTATCGTCTCCTAAACAATAACAGCCAATGTGGTACATCATAAATTGTAGGATTGGTTTTGCGTCTGTCTGTGCAAAATTCAATCACACTGAGTATAGACACGGATTTTTAGCTTGGTGAGAAGTTTTTTTGAAAGAAGTATTTCGAGAGTTTGTAAGGCATTGATATTTAATGATAAAAAATACTGGTCTGAACAGTTATGGGCCATTTAGATGGCCATTGTGAGATATTGACCATTGCAGGTGACGGAAATTCACCCACAAAGTGACCGTTTTCAATCGCCTAAAATCCCGCCACGGTGCACTTTGGTTGACGTTAGAGCATCCAATCGTAATCCAATAACTTGAGGGTTATCACCTTGTTTTAAACTGGCTGCGCCAACGCTTTCAAGTTGACAAGACCAAGGATTATCAAATGCTTAATATACAAAAGTCGCAACCGCGTACATTCATTTGCGCTTCATCTGTATTAATTTTTTAAAATAGTCATTTGAGTAATTCTGGCTTGAGCCGTTGTAACCCACTTCGGCTTCAATGGTTATTTTTGCTTTTCCTTGGCTTGTTAAATCCCCCGAAATTCGATATTCAGGATGGATGTTGTCAGCTGACAGTACTTTGGTAATCTCCAGATTTAAGCAGTCCCCAACACCAACAGCAATCCCCGGATAGAACAGGGGCACGTAGACTGGCAACCAATTTGTTTGCTGTACCAAAGAATCAACTATATCGCCATTATTAACGCCCTTTAAATTTAACCACAGCAATAATCCATCTAATCTGCCCTTTGAGGTGACCTCTAATGTTTCATTTCTTGTCTGTTTATTTGCAGGGTCTTCATTAAACCTCAAACTCTCAAAAATCCCTGAATTGCTGAGCACTTTGCCATTATCAACATTGCTGATACACAGTACCGGATCAAATATTTTCTGACAGTGTTTAAAGAGCATTTCCAAATAGTTTAAGGGAAACTCATTAAACGTTGGGTTGTCATATAAATTGTCAGGCAATGTATAGGCTGCGACCAATGTCTCACAGACATCCGGGATCATTTTGCCTTGGGGTTTCAAAAACCTTAATCGAGCATCATCGAGAATTGCCTCAGCCCCTTCACTGCCCCCAATCATGCCGATAATTTCAGAAACACAAACATCAACCTTTTCGGGTAAATCAACGGTTTTAGCATTGCCATAAATCAATTGAACTCTGTCACCATGACCCAGTTTTTTTAATTTGGCATTGGCCATCTCATAGGATGATTTAATGACTTCAATCGCATAAACTTTTTTGGCACCATATTTAAGCGCCATTAACGCCCAATTCATATCCCTACCAGTGCCAATATCTAACACCACCTTGCCGCTCACCTCGTGTTTAATGGCACTTTCGTACATCTTGTTTCTAATCAGATCATTAGTCATCATGACATATAAAAATTCATCATAAATAGGATATTCACCTATCGATGGCCAGAACTCTGACGCCATATGATCTTCTTTTTTACCACAGCGTACAGTGGCAATTTCGCCCTTAATATTGATTGTTTTGTCTATAATATTCATTTTTATATGTCCAGTTTAAAACGCGTTATTTATGGATGACAAACTCCGTTTTTTGATTTAGATCAAATAGCAGCACGGGTAATTATGGCATGTTTAAATCACGCTGGTAACGATGCAGATCAAATTGATAACCAAGGTTTTTCGTCATAATCAAAAAGATCCCGACAGTTTGAGCCTTTTAGACGGTTTCTCACCCATGATACATACACCTGAGTCAAAATTTCAGGTAGACAACATGACAGCCTCCCTTGGACCCTCTGATACCAATCTCCATAATTAACTGGTCTATTTTGCTGGTTAAAATGGCCACTGAACGCGTTATTAATTTTGTAAGTAGAACAAGTGCATACGGCAATTAATGCCTTGTCATTGACCATTTTACCCGACCAAAAAGTAGACCAGTAAATTAATGCGATTGGTATGAGCGCCAGTTGCCGGAATGAAATTAGCAGTGAACATTACCCATTTCTGACTATACTTGATTGATTGCAGCCGATAACACTCATTTATAAGCTTGGTACCTCCCGTGCATTTTGACTAACACCAGCAATACTCTGCGCCACCGCGTGTTGATGAGTTTTCAGCAATATAGTCCATTACATGAACTGTTCCGTCTGTTTTATACAACAAGATAAATCTTGAAAGGATAATAATGAACACTCACGCTGACAAAACACAGGAAAATAAAAGCCAGTCGTTGGCAAAAACAGTGTCTAAAAAACAAATGGGTGGTCGCTCTTCTTTTCAATTTGTTGATAATCGACCTGAAGCTATGGTACAAAAAAAGCAACAGGCAGTAGCAAATAATAGTCCCAGAGCTATACAACTAAAATCCTTTCAAGCAATGGCAGACAACAGCCCACAAGCTGAACAAACAGCTCAATTGCAGGCAATGGCAGACGACAGTTCTACTCAAAAAAAACAGCCGGTCCAAAAGAAAGTGAACAACACTGGTTTGCCAGATAGTTTAAAATCTGGCGTTGAAAACCTTTCCGGTTTCTCAATGAATGATGTGAAAGTGCATTACAACTCCGACAAACCCGCGCAATTAAGCGCGCACGCTTATGCGCAGGGCACGGATATTCACCTAAGTTCAGGACAAGAAAAACACTTGCCTCATGAGGCTTGGCACGTGGTACAGCAAAAACAAGGACGAGTAAAACCTACCATGCAAATGAAGGGAAAAGTAAATATCAATGACAATGAAGGGTTAGAAAAGGAAGCAGATTTGATGGGGGCTAAAGCATTGCAATGTAAGACACCACCAACACAAGAATCGACTAAAATGCCCATGCAATTTAATCGGGCACTGACCCCGAACGTTGCACCATTGCAATTAAGAAGAATCTATATGCCCGATCGCACCATTGTAATTACAGAAAAATACACCTCTGACGAGTTACACGACATGATCGCAACAAGATTCATGGCACGTGGCACTTTGCCTCAACTGAACGAACTCAATGCAGCAATAGAAGCGGGTGAGTTCCAAGGGGGTATTATGGGTATACCCGTCAGGCCCCCTAGGGGATTTTCAATTCCAAGGGCAGGCAGCCGCGCCTTGGCAAGTTCAGTGCCGTCACACAGCAATAACGTAGCTGACGCTTCGCCACCAGCTGAAGTAGCAGTAGAAACCCCAGCTGAAATAGCAGTAGACGCACCATCTGAAATAGCAGTAGCAGCACCAGCTGAAGTAGCAGTGGAAACGCCAGAAGTACAGCATACAGACCAATCAAGTAGTAGTGAAGTAGCACCCGCATTGCCAGGATTACAAGCCCAAACAATCATTAGGGCGGTTACAGGTGTTGGTTTAGTGCTTGCGGGGGCTGGAGACCTAACACGAGTGGCTTATTGGAGTTCAATGCGCACGCCAATTCGAAGTCTCGTGTTTGGTCGCATCGGACTGCTAGGTCTTCTTGGCAGATATGGATTGGGATATACCAGTATGGCCATGGGAGGAACGTTACTAAATGCACCAACTTCATTTGCAGCCCTAACCAGAGGCGGGTCTGTTACTGGTGGTCATGAATCTGGGCTGAGCTTAAGTACTTGGCTGCTTGGGCTAGGACTCAGTGCGGGATCTCTTAGCCAGATTGCCTCCATGGCGATTCGAAGGCAGACCTTAAACGGCATCGGTGTAGGTTTTATCTCTAGATTACCATATCTAATGTCTTCGCTAATAATCCTATCGGCCGGTCAAAGATTAATGGGTGACGAAAGCTCACTTTCAGAAACCTACAGAGCCTTTAATAGAGAATCATCGCAACCTATGGAGCTCAATAGACATGGCACAACTGATTTTTTGAACTTTATACTTGCAGGGGGATTAATCGGTGGCGGAATGAGCGTTGCCAGTAGGGGATTAGTATCTGACACAGGCTTTATGGGAGAGAGTTTACACATAAGAAACTTAGGTCCCTTTACACGCACGAGGTATCTGGGGCTTGCTACATTGATGCTCAGCTTAGGCGTATCATTAGCTGGTGCTGAGTCTATTTTGCCTCACTTAGCACCAGGCACAACACCCGAACATCCCGGCATCAGTTGGGACGATCCTTTAGGGTTAGTCAGACTCTTTGCGGGAGTAGGACTAGGTGCCCACGGTTATGGCAGCATGCAGCAGGCGTTCAGGGGTATAAATACGACAGGGGTTTTCCCACGACTACGATTAGCGGGTTTCGGCGGACTGGCAATGGGCACTGGAATTTTACTCTCAGGTGCAGTGCCGGCATTAGGAGATGATTGGAGATTGCGTGCTGTAACTGGTTCAGGAATGTTGATGACTGGCGCATTTCAAATCAGACGAATTCAAACGGATCCATCATTGTGGAGGCGCGTACCATCTCTTGTTCAAAGTGTGACATCCATTGGCAGAATTCCAGTACCAAGAGCTTTGCCCGGACTAGCAGTTGGCACCATGGCGATTGCCAGTGGATTAACCTTTATGGCTAGCTGTATGAGCGATGATAATTCAAAAGACAGTAAGAGCGCTTGAAGATTTATTTTGGTGTCATAACTTCCCGGTTCATACCGCCAAAGGTTAGGACCTTTTACATTTCGCCAGAATTGAGCCCATTGTCAACGTCGACCACGTCATAACTCAAGGCGTTTTGGGTGTACCTAAGCCATGATGGATTTGGATCTTACTTTCTTTGGAAAGCTATTGGGGTCTTTAATCGCCAGCCATGACCATCGGTGTGAGCACATAGTCGATCACCGGCTTACTTTAACAATTTGAGCAATTGTGGGTTTTCAGTTGCCATCTGTTTAAGCTGGTTAAGCCCCAAAATTTCTTCACTTCACTCATTAAATGTAAAAAGACATGTCATAACGTCTAATGCTTTTTACCTATCTGCCGATACAGACTTTAAGAGCCTGTCTAGGGACACCCCTATCCTCGGACTACGCTCATCGGAGGTGTAGCTGCCTTCCTCCAACAGGTTTGTCTGTTTTTTAACAGTGAATAATTGGCAGTAAAATACCATAAAAACAAAAAAAATCGACACTTATACGCGGAGATTACGATGGAAAACATCACTTTGTTTTATACCCCACTACTTTCGTTATCGAAAAAATCAATCGCTTTTTTTATAAAACTACTTCAAACAGGACTTCTTTTAGGCTTAAGCTTCAGTGCTTTTGCTGATCGCGATAGTAATATACCCAAGTGACCTCAAAATGCGGATTCAGTGGGAGTTAAAAACATTTTAGGCAAGGCAAATGACCGCAGGTTTAGTCATCTAAATCAAGGTTATTTAACGCCGCATAAAACGCTTTTAAACCCACCCGAAGGGAGCCTCTGAGCGATTCCACTTCATCGTTCCATTGGTTTGAAAGGGAATGACCCTTCCTACACCAATGCGCCTTGAATTGAAACCGCTCAGAGGCTCTGAATCCGCATTTTGAGGTCACTTGGGTATAACCCCTTGGTTTTTATATTGCGCCGCTTCCATCCAGGCCTCGTTTATGCTGCGGGGAAAATAATCAAATCGTTTTGCTTTTAACATGCCAAACAGACCAAGGTAGGTCGCGCTTGTAATCACTTTTAACTGATTGGCGCGCAAGATCTCAGTATCTGGCCAATCATGCCCTTGTCCTGCGGTGAGTTTTCTCAACTGCATGAGTCCATTGACGGCCTTGAACTTGGCTTTGTCCGCTTGGCGAATAATAAAAAACCGATAGCCCAACAGTCCTTTTAACAGTGGTATACGTATCGGCAGTATCTCTTGCTCTCGGGCAATGGTGGTCACTGTCCATAAGACATCTAGCTGATTACTCACCTTTAATAAACGAACCGCACGACCTTGCAATATGCCGCCGTGGTTGCCATTCAATCGAATCTCTTCATTTGCCGCCTTGGATTTATCCAGAGCCAGTTGTAACAGCTTAATAAAGTAGACATTGCGCAAGTCTTTGTCATCTTGCAAGTTGGCATAAGTCACGTTGACCACTGAGGCTGCAACAGTAGGGATGGTGAAAAAAACAACAAACATCAGGTAATATATTACTTTCATTAACGACACCAACAGGCCCTTATTTTTGGCTAAAATAGTATTTTATTGGGGTGTTATTGTAGCTGATAGAGGGTATTACGGCGAACATTTTACTATTTCTGTGCAGGCCCTAGGGCCTTACCGGTCAGTTTTCGGGTAAAATCTGTATCAATTTTATAACGTTACCCTGAATTTTAACTACAATAAATATACCATTCTATTGGGTTCACCCCATCAAATCTGCAGGTGAACAAAAGTAACAAGGAGCGCGGTATCGACATACCCAATACACCCCCCACCCTTCTGAGTAATAAAACACACTTAGCACAGGTTGATACTGTTCTTATCGATAATCCCGAGCAATCTCAAGCCAATACGCCTGAGCCAACCAAACTCGATAAACGATTTAAACTACTGCAACCTCTAGGGCATGGCGGGTGCGGTTCGGTATTTTTGGCACACGACAACCAACTGCAACGCAAGGTCGCCATTAAAATGTTGACCCATTCGTTAATCAACCAAACCTTGTTGGCTGAGGCAAGAATGCAGGCAAAAATTGAACATCCCAATATCTGTAAAATTTATCAGGTCGAAGAAGCAGATGAGAACAACAGCAACAGCTATCTGGTCATGCAATATATTCCGGGTACGTCTGCTTTAAAATGGTTGGAACAACAGGAGCGACGCGGTGATACCCTACAAACAGAGCAAATCATTACATCAATGCAAAAAGTTTGTGACGGCTTGCAAGCCATGCACGCTCAAGGCATTATTCACCGCGATATAAAACCAGACAACATCATGTTTGCCACTGACCCCGAGAATGATCTTCAACCTTATATGGTCGACTTTGGTCTGGCCAATATCGACAAAGACATCAAGTTCCCCCAGAGTCGAACCGGTATTGAAGGCACACCACCCTTTATGTCACCAGAACAATGGCAAAATGCGCTATTAGATTGCAGAAGCGATGTTTATAGTTTTGGGGCCACTTTATACCAATTGTTAACAGGCTTGGCACCTCATCCAGCATGCAACAACTCACATTCGCCCGAGCAATATGACAACCCCCGTTGGCTGCGTCTGCCAATGGACATAAGAGCCATTATCCGTAAATGTATGCTACACGAGCGTGAAAAACGCTATCAATCTGCCCGCGAACTAAACAGTGAATTAAAACGCTTTCTAACTGGCGAGCCGGTACGCTGTTTATCCAGCAAGACCTATTGGCTAAAAAAGAAGTTACGCAAGAATAAGTGGCAGGCACTGTTATTGTTTGTCTTAAGCGTTGGTGGCACAAGCACCGGTATTTGGCAGCAATATCAACAACACCAACAACAAGTGCGCGAGCAGTTGCTCACCCGGTTTACCGGTCGGGTTGAAAATTTAGAGGCCAACGTACGATTAAGCAAAATGGCCGTTAGTCATGATATCACGCTAGAAACCAAGCAATGGCAACAGCAAATAGACACGCTAAAAGCAGAAATAGCGCGCATTGGTATCAACGCATATGGCCCCGGACATTACGCGATTGGGCGTATGTATTATTCGCTTCAACAGTATGACAAAGCGCTAAGACACCTTCAAAAAGCGTGGACCAGCGGTTTTGACCAGACACGCGTTGCCTATAACTTAGCCCTGAGTCATGGTGCGATTTACCAGCGGCAAAAGGCCATTATCAGCAATATTCGTGGTGGCACCGCACGTCGAGACAAAATGGCCATATTGGACAAACAGCATCGTCAACCTGCTGTCAGTTATTTGGAACAAGGGATGGGTGATTCACTCTATCTGTCATATACCAAAGCCCTGATACAGTATTATCAAGGTGAAGAAGACGTTGCATTGACGACCCTAGCACAAACCCAAGATTTGCCCAGTTGGTTTTATCAGCACCATGTTTTACGCGGCGACATTTATCTGGCCAAAACAGAAAAGGCTGGCACGACTCACGATGACGAACGAGTACAAAGCCACTTAAAATTAGCATTACAACATTATGCCACGGCAGCCCAACAAGGGCGTTCAGACTTGCAATTGCAGCTCAAACCATTAATCGTTTACTCACGTTTGCTAAAAAACAGTTTATACGTCAAACAACGTGGTTTTACTGATATTTATCAACAAGCGATGACAACATTAGACAATGCCACTAACATTGCCCCAGGCCACTATCAGTTATATTCCAATAAGGGCCGATTATTATCGATAAAAAGTGACTACCAAGACCAACATGGCGGCGACCCCTTAACTTCCCGCCAGCAGGCCATTGAGCAGTTTAAGCAAGCCTTAACACTGTCCCCCGATAATCCAGATATTCTAATGACACTTGGTTTGGCGTATTCTCACAAAATAAAGTTACTACAAGAGCGCGACTTACCCATAGGTCAATTATTTACCCGCGCAGACAATACATTCAAACGTATTCCAAACACCAAAAGGGATTATGCATTCTACAATTACTATGCATTATTACAGCATGAAATGGCGGTCAATAAAGCGGGGCTGTTAAAAGTCAAACAGATTGAAGACGTCGACGCAGATCAATATTTTGTCGATGCGATAACCTCTTATCAACAAGCCATTCAAAAAAAGCCAAAAGCCATCGCTGCTTACTTAAACATGGGCGTGGTATTTCGCGATTGGTCTAGGTGGGTAAAACCCAAAGTAGCGCGACAAAAACTACTTATGGCCATCGAACAATATCAGCTAGCACAGCAGTTCAATGCCAAACATTTTGTGCTTAATTTCAATCTGGCGCAAAGTTATAACTCCCTTTCCCAAGTCAACGCCTTATTGTTACAGCCGCTGGATGAAGCGATAAAAATGGGAAAGTCCTTCCTTACAGTGGCCGCAGCCTCGTATCCTGATCATCCCTTTGTCGTGCTCGAATCTGCTAATTTGAATACCGGTCAAGGCATGTCTGATTGGCAAAAAGGGTGCCCATTCGAGGCGTGGTTTGATCTGGCCAAAAGTGCCGTGGAGGGTTCATTGACGGCAAATCCAAAAAACGCAGTGTTGCTGGATGGCAGGGCATGGATGTATACCACAGAGCAACTATTGTCTTACTTTGCATCAGATGCCACGATAGTAAACTTGCCCGAATATCACCAAGCATTGAACGTGACCAAAAACATTATCAGCAAGAAGCATGAACAGCATATGTTACTGTTACTTCTGGACCATAAATACAACGACATTGAACAAGCGGCGTTGGCAGCATTACCCCCAGGTGGTGACGCAAGCTTGGCCTACGCAGAATGGCATTCGCAAAGCGGGCATTTTGAGCAAGCACAAGACAAGTTTGCCTCAATTCAAAGGGTGTTCCCGGCCATTTTGTGGCTGTATCGCCAGCAGCACTTAACCCGCTGGCTTAATTCATTAAAAGTTAATCCTACAAATACTAAAGCGATACAACAACTCAATCAAGAGATCGCCCATTTTTCAGGATTACTTAAACAGCATTTTCCCGCTATCGAATTGAAAAAAACAAATAGTACACAATCTCTACAGACATGTAAGTTGTAATATAAGTAGTTCCCCTTTAAAATCCATACAATCCGTATTTAAGGATCGACAATTATGCTGCCACTTGCTTGACCGCTACAGCCTCCATCATCAGTGAAAGTTGAAGACTTACCAGGATCAACAGTGTAATTAAAGTTTAATGACTGTGGCACAGACTCCCCATTACCTGGAACATTAACGTCAACTGCAATTAACGTCACCATTACAGGTTTATTCATTGGGTTTATGAATTTGAATTCATCATCAGCATCAACGTGATGGCACCCCTGATCGTGCACCAGTTTTTGCCCAATAGCTTTGATATTTATCGTTTTAACCATTTTCGTCACCTCTGTTTAATTAATGTCCTGTATGTACTGTATGCACTATAGAGGTCCTCATTCAAAAAGAACATTACACAAGATTACAGGGCAAACAAACAGTGAGCTGATTTAATCACGCTTGTGTGCCCAAAACATTGCAACTATCTTTAATAGACAACTCAGGTTAGAGTTGGTAATTGCTCACAACAACATCATTGAATTCAACAACTCACAGCAGGTGGAGAATGGCATTTCTTCTTGATTTAAACACACAAAACCCTTGTTTTTTATATGCTCATCACGTTTTTGGACGTTTGGACGACAAAGTTGACACACTATTGGCTGGACCACAATTTTCAAGACATCATGCGACCATTTTATGGCAGCAAAATTGTTGGAAAATCAGAGATTTCAGTCAAAACGGCATCTGGTTGAATGGCAGCAAAATACAACCAATGACCCCTCACCCCCTGAGTACTGGGGATAAAATTGCTTTCGCCTCACCAAACGATGAATTATTTTTGGTTGCAGACCTGAGTGCCCCCTGCGATTTACTGCTCCCGCACAATGAAAAAATCACCAGCACCACCAAGGTGATTAACTTAAATCAATATAACTTTCTGCCCGACGCCGAACACCCTGAATTGATTGTTTTTTTTGACAATCAGCAATGGTTTGTAGAAGTTTTAAATAGACAAAAAGTACAGGCAGTGAAACTCAATGAAAATGCCCTGATCGAATTCTCAGGGCAGTCGTGGCAATTAAAGCGCTGTCATCATACCCAGGCAACCATACAACTCGCCGGACCGCAACACCGTCTCAGCCAATTGATTTTTATGTTTGATTTGAGTCTTGACGAAGAACAAACCCATCTAAGCGTTGAGGCCCCAGATGAAACCATCGACTTTTGTATCCGTAGCCATCACGATTTAACCGTGAATTTGGCAAGATACAAAGCTGCCGATGCACTAAAGGGCCTCGACAGCGAACATCAAGGTTGGAGAGACCCACAAACATTACTAAAAGATCTAGGTATTGATTACGAGCATTCGAATATCCAGGTATTTCGGGCAAGAAAGCAACTCGCCGAATCCCTTAACATTTGTGATGCCCAAGGTTTTATCGAGCGCCATAGAGGTAAAATGCGTTTTGGCGGCTCACAATTTAAAATCAGTAAAGGTCAGCAAATAGAATGTGAATTACCGCATCCCGAGTGACAAAGCATCACCCAACGTGGCGTAAATATCCGCTGCGTTGGTCGCCAGAAAAAAAACCGGACGAGCCCGGATTGATAAGGCTCAAGGGGTTATTTAATGGGGTGCTAATCTGGCACTAACCGTTGCAGTTCATCCCGCTCGGGCAAATCCGCAGGCAATTTAATATCCCATACCAACCCCAATTTTTGCAGTACCAGCAACACCCACCAGCCCGGATCCATTTGCCCCTTTTCAATCCCCAGCAAGGCTGACCCGGGAAACGCGTGATGGTTGTTGTGCCAACTTTCGCCCATGGTGATCAAAGCCGCGAATTTGATGTTGTAACCTTGCACTGATGCCCCTTCAACGTGCCAGTGCCTGTCGCCATTATTGTGGGCCATGTAACCAATAAACCAATGGCCTGTGACACAAACCGCCACTCGTACGCAGCTACCCCAAATCACCCAGTCGACGCCGCCGACAACAAACAATAACAGCGCCAAAGGCAGCTGTTGCCACAGCCAGTATTTTTCCATCCACTGGTAAACCTTGTCTTGGGCAAACGATTGTTCGGTTGTAAATTCAGGTGGCTTATCGAAAACAAAATCGCAGTGTAACGCCCAATAAAAATCTATTAACTTAGCTTGTTGATGACTAAAAAAGTCATGACATTTTGGCTGGCGCTGGGCCCAATCCCTAATATCATGCACTTTCATCAATCCTTTGGGTCCTGCAAGGCCAACCACCACGCCCAAATGCACCAGTAAATATTCGAGCCACTTTGGACAGTCATAACTGTGGTGGATCAGTTTTCTGTGCATTCCTAAAGAATGACCTAAACAAAGGGTAACAGCACTGGTGATCAAAAATACCGCGAATGCTTCAACGCTGAATGTCCAAACGCCGCCAACAATGGCCAACACAAACATAGTGGTGATCCAAATGGATTTGACCGGTGACCAAACGACTTGTCCTGCACAAGCGTCACCAGCGCCCGCTTCATTAATACGCTCATTTTGGTATGACTTTGTTGTATTAATCGTCTTCATGAGAAATCACCTCTTTTAGCAGAAACTCGGCTGTTTTGGTTAGCCCATATTGTTGCAGTGGACCAAAATACCAAGCGGGGTCGAGCAAGCGTGTATAACTGATGGTCAATGTCACCTTTGTCTTTGTATCACTGACAGGTTCAAAATTGATTTGCGATTGGTTTAATTGCAAGTAGTTAGCAATATAACTGGTGTCTTTAATGAATTTGGAGATGACCACCTGCTCGTCATTGCGCTGCACTTGCATCTGCATACTGCCCGAATGCGTATTGGTGACAAACCAACGATGATAGCGATAATCCAACGTATGAATTTCACCGACTTTCATGCTTTTGGCGTCAACTCGATGGGGCATCGGAAACAGCGCTAAAAACCACTGGCGGTCTTTTTTCAAATCGTTTATTTTGGTCAGATTGGCTTTAATCTCACTAATGTTAAGATTAACTACTGCAGTGACACTGACCTGTTCTTCTCGGGGCATAGATAAACTAGGATGACTGCCCTCAAGCGCACCAAAGACAATCAACACAGGAATAATATGGCTATACAAGCGGCCTTTTTTACGCAGTTGATATCGTTCTACACTGTATCTGTAGACAAAGGTCAGTAATATCACGCCAAAATAAATCGGCATAAACATCACAACGCATAAAAAACCTTCGAACAGTATCACCGAACTGCCCAGCATCACGACTAATGCCAGCAATGTGTGATTCAATAATTCCTTTTTCCAGCTACCTTGACTGTCGGGTCTGTCTATCCACAACAGCGCCAATGCAACTAAAAATGGCACACCAACATACAGCAATGCCGACTGCTCAAAGTTATATTCATTGAGCAAACGAATGATCAATGACATGACAGCAATCAAAGTCAGTATCATAATGTTGAAAATTTTTGGTGCTCTTTTTGAGTTCAAAATTTTTGCCCCTTACATGAGCTTTAAACAATTGCTAACCAGTTTAAAGCGTCAAAAAGCTCGTGAACTCCAATTTGATAAGAAATGGATAGATAAATATTAACGAGTTAAAATACAGAGAGTTATAAAATTCCTGAATGATAATAAAGGAGAACAGTCAGCAATTATTGGCTTTTCTGAATTGTCCGGGCGATTGATTGGTGATCTCTTTAAAGGCCGCATAAAAGTTAGACTGCGATTTAAACCCGGTTTCAAGCGAGATGGCCAATACCGATGAGTCGGGCTCACCCAGCAACAACACTTTGGCGGCATCTACACGGCGCTCGCGAATGTAGCGCGAAAAGTTCACACCATACTCGGTG
>JABSOG010000469.1 GCA_013216025.1 Algicola sp.
TTTTAGCTCTTACATCTTCCGTTATATGACTTCCTTTTTAGCTGTTACATCTTCCGTTATACGACTTCCTTTTTAGCTGTTACATCTTCCGTTATACGACTTCCTTTTTAGCTTTTACACCTTCCGTTATACGACTTCCTTTTTAGCTATTACATCTTCCGTTCGACCCTTTCCTTTGTATCTGAATTTCCTTATCAACATCTTCCATTTCCTCTTGATACAACGTCCGTTTTAACTATTGAATCTGTTAACTTGCTGACAGTTTGTTGCTGTTGCTTGGTAACTGGTTATGCATCCTACGGGGATCACTGACAAAACGTTATCAATAATAAGTCAATATTTGTCAATAAAAAGACACTCGCTTTTAAATCGATGTAAAACAATGGGTTACGCCTTGTTTTTGGAGTGATTTAAAAAGTAAAACATGACATTTTTTGACAGGAATGTCATTTATTTACAGTCAGAAAAAACGCGGTTTTCAGCTTGGTGACAAATCGTATTTAGACAGAAACCTGACAGTAACCCGCCACGTAACCACTAAATCAGGTAGATGGGTTGATTTTATCTTTGTGATGATTTTCTGCGTGTTGTTTATACAATCTCTGGGTTGACTGGTGATCGTTGAAGTTAAATACTCAACAGAGAAATAATGAGAATGAGGCTGGTGTTTTCGATGTTGTCAGCAACTCCATAACATTTTGGGGTTTGGTGAAAAACGACAAGGTAACTGCCTCGATTTGATTCGTCTTTTATCGAGGCTACCGTAAGGTGGGCATTCTTTTCTGCCCACCTTACGGCACCTCTTTTAAGGCTTTTGTAACAGCCTCCTTGCTGCGGGGCAGGTTATTCAGGACAGCGAAAAATCGGCTATGGACCCGATAAAATCAATGCTCGATGATGAAAGCCGATGATGATCTAGACGCACATCAGGATAGCTTGATGGCATCCCGCGTAATTGGCAGTGAAAGTGGCAATGTAAGTAACAGCGATATGGGGTCGGGTGGGAGAACGGTTTCGACGGTGGCATCAGCAGCAGGCATGAATACGACATTTACATTAGCACTAACAACTGCACCGCTGCTCCGTGTAAGCTGCAAAGCTTGGTTGACACCTTGGATTTTGTTTAACACGCCGTTACAGGCTTGTGATGGTTGATAATCAACAACATAACAAACGCTCGCCAAGGTGCTGGCAGCAGTGATGCTGAAAAATAGGCCAAAGGCCAAAATCCAGTCTGTTATGTTGCTCTTGTTCATGATTAACCTGTTTTGTTAAGGCGTAATTTGGTTTACGTATTAACTGAGTAACCGCCATCACAAATTGGTTCACACTTTTTAATGAATCTGCTGCGCATCTTTATAAAGGCCACGTAGTGGCCAAAAAAACGGGTGGGGAATAATAATCTATACCAGACCAATCAGTAGGGTATATAAAACAACGGGCCATTAGTTCATTTTGACAATAGTCGGTGCGGTCGTATGACAGCCAAACTACGCTTGAGCAAAGGCATAAAAGAAAACAATCCGCTAATTTGCAGATAAGCCGCCATCAGCAATCCGCCGACAATAGACATCACGAAATGCTGCCCCAAATTGGTGACCTGTAAAGAAACAAACGTGATCAAAAGACACAACGCAGCCAGCATCAGCAACTTGCCCTTGGCATACTCAAGATACAAAATTCGTTGGCTGACGATATAAAAAGCTGCCAACCGCACGCATTGAGCTATAAGCAATGCTGCGATAACGCCGTTGATTAACCATTGTTGACTTAAAAAATACAAACCTACAATAGACACGGCTGCAGTAAGCAAATCAATCGCCATCACGCTCCAGGTGGTTCTGCCGACAAAGCAGCCGAGGTTGGCCAGCTCTGCAATCTGCTTGATGGCAAAAAACAACACCAGCGGAGCAAGATAGATCGTGGCACCGGCATAACTGGGGTCAATCAGCAATTCGATAATAATGGGGCTGGTTATACAAACACAGGTCGAAAAACACAAAACTAACGCGATGCCCAAAGAGGTGAAACGTGCCACAGAGGTTTTGCCGTCTGGGCCGTAGAGCTCCTTAAAGCGTCTGGCCGACCACCACAAACCAAAAGGCTGCATCAGAATAATGACAATCATCGCCAGCTTTTTCGCCACCGCATAAAGCCCCAGCGATTCGGCTGTTGTCACTAGGTTTATCACCCAGCGGTCAGCACTGAGCATCGCAAAGGCGGCCAAGGCGCTGATCACCAAAGGCGAACAGTAAACCAAAATCTGCTTGAGCAACTTAGTGTTTATCCCGAGTCCAGTTTGACTCACTTGAATTTTGATCAGAATGACCACCAACAACAAGGACGACACCGCCCCGCCCAGCAACATTGAAGTGATCCCGTAATCAGCTTTAAGCAGTTGCCACGAAATAATGGCCTGACAAATGGCCTTGCCGGTGGTGAGCACAAAAAATGTAAACGCGCTTTCTTTCATTTTCATCCACGCCAGCGGTACCACCAAACAGCCGTCGACAGCGAACAAAAATACCACCAGTTGTAAATCGAGCAAACTGATTCCCTCGCCAAGCAGTGGCAATGCCAAGGGCACCAAAAACAAACCCACGCTCAGGCAGATTAAGCCGATGCCACAGGCCATGGTAAAGACGGTTTTGCCAATGTTTTTTTCTTGTTCAGCGTCTTTGCTTAAACCAGCGAAGCGATACAAAGCATCGGCCAGCGCAAAACCGGCCAACATCGACGCAAAGTCTGCAATGCTCAACAACAACTCAAGACGACCAAATTCGGCAGGTGAAAGGTATCGAGTCACTATCGGCAGCATCAGCAACGAAACCGATTTCATCATCACAATGCCAAGTGCAAAGTATAAAGACGGGTGAATGGTGAATGGGATTTTCATTAAATTCTCATCATATTGATAATGCTGCTTAGGCAGCTTTATAGTAAATCTGCTGCGCAGCTTGGCGGCTGTCGCAAAAGCTTGATAAGGACCCTGTTACACCAACGATTCTAAAACTGGCATATCAAATGCAATATCATTTTGGTAAGTGAGGTATTTCCCTATTACCTAGTGCTTAACTAGTGCAAATCACTACTTAACAAGTACGTAACCAGTGCTAACCACTACGTAACCAGTGCTAACCACTACGTAACCAGTACATAAGCAAGTTGAATGCCATTATCAATTTGCAAAATGCGACAACAGACAAAAGGTAGTCGAGCGAAAATGCGAAAAATAATATTGACACTGGACAGCTCCCAAATGGGGGGCATTGAAACTCACGTACTTACCCTTGCGGCGTATTTGTCGGATGAAGGGTATGACGTTGAAGTTTGGTTTATAAAACAATACCAAGGTAACCTTTTATATCAATTTCTTGATGAGCATAAAGTTAGCTACCGCTTTTGCGGCTCGGTTAAAGGTTATTGGCAGCAATTGTGGCGTCATCGGCACAACATCATATTACACACCCATGGTTACAAGGCCGGGATTGTCGGCAGGCTATTTGCCCGTTCAATGAAAATTCCAGTGTTATCGACTTATCACAGTGGCGATGTGGGCACTGGCAAACTGCGGTTTTACAGTTGGCTCGACCAATTAACAGCCGGGCTTGGTGAGCGCATTGCTGTAAGTCAGCCGATAAAAGAAATGTTGCCTAAGGGCACCAAAATGATCCCCAATTTTATTAACGTTGCCCAGGCCAAAGTCAAACCCAATCCCAATCGCCTTCAACCGCTTCGAGTGGCTTTTGTTGGCCGCTTGAGTAAAGAAAAGGGACCTGACCAATTTTGCAAAATGGCAGCCGACTGGCACAGCGACAAACCGGTCGAGTTTGTGGTGTATGGCGATGGACCCGAACGGACACGGTTGCTCGAAGAATTCAGCGATAGAGTGCGCTTTAAAGGTTACGTCAACATGAAAAAACATTGGCAAGATGTCGATGTGCTTTGTATTTCGTCACGATACGAGGGTTTGCCCTATGTCGCGCTCGAAGCGATGGCGTTAGGGATCCCCGTGGTGTCGTTTGCGGTGGGTGGCATTGGGGATCTTATCAGCGAACCTTCGCTGGGCTGGTTGGTTGAGGCCGGCAACATCGCCAAATTAAAACAAGCACTGACCCAGTGGTATGATTTATCAGACAGCGACAAAACCTGCCTGTCACAGAATGTCCGTGAAAAAATCCGCAAACAATATTCAACCGCTGCGTTGGTGCCGTCGATTGAAGCTATTTATCGTAGTTATAAGAAAGGCGAATGTAATGAATGAACAACAAACATTGATGAGCAATCAATTTGGCTCTGACAGTGTGATTGACACCCATCCGGTTGCCGACAATCCGATGGTATCTATTATTATTCCCACTTATAACTGTCTTGAGTTTTTGCCGACAGCGCTAAAAAGCATTCAACGCCAGCAGATCACCGAATTAGAAATATTGGTTATTGACGATGGCTCGACGGATGAAACCTGGCAATACCTGGCGTTGGCCAGTAGCTGCGACCAACGCATTCGACCATTACGATTGGCGGGTGTTGGGGTCGCAAAAGCGCGTAACCAAGGGTTGCGAATGGCCAAGAGTCCTTATATCGCCTTGCTTGATGCCGATGATTACTGGTTTGAAGGCAAGCTGGGCAAACAACTGGCTTTTCACTATAAACAGCCAACAGCGACTTTAAGCTTTTGCAACTATTTGTTTTTTAACCAAAACGATGATGACTTGGGTGATTGCTTTAGTTATTGGCCACGGTTTACAAATATGGTCGACCGCCTATGCTCCCCGGATAATACTGATTATGTATTGATGAACTCACAAGGGGCAGGCACTATTTTCGCCGAAAATATGGTTGGTACCTCTGGCGTCATGTTCAACCCTCAGGCGTTGGGGCAAAAGCTGTTTTTTGACGAAACCCTCAAGTCAGCAGAAGACTGGGACTTTTGGTTGAAGGCCGCATTAATTGGCCCCATAGGGTTTACCGCCAGTGTCGATATGGCGTATTTGATGCGCCCGGGTTCTGAGTCATCAAGGGTGCATCAGCGACTGCAATACATGCAAGTGATCATGATGCGCTACTATAAAGCCGTGATGAGACGCAGCCCAATGGCGATACCTTTCAGTGTTTCACGGCTGCTGACAGGTTACGCCGAATACTATCGCGCCCAGCGACAGCAAGATTGGTATCTTTGGTTTCATCCTGTCTTTTGTCACAGTGTAGCGTTTGTGCTGTCACCTTCGCGGCGTTTATTCAAAGCGTTGCTCGCGGATGTAAAAAACTTAACGCCTGCGGTAAACTGGGTGCAGGGCTTGCTATCGCGGATACGAAAACGGTTTACTGCGCAGCAGTCATCGGCAAAATAGCAAAATGCAATCAGCGGCATTGCAAAAGGCGAAAGTTATCTATTGGCTAGAGGTTTCGAAAGACTGAAATTACCTATGTAGGGTGCGCTATGCGCACCGTTAATTTATGCTCCAACATCAACCCTCCTTTAACCACCACTAAAATAGCAAAATGCAATCAACCAAAATGGCAAAAAGCGAATTGTTTTTACAACAAAAATTATAACTGCTTGTATTTAATGGTTATTTTTTTATGAACATTCTGGCCTGATTCTCGCATAGTCCCCGTCGGTGAAATGAAAATTTCGTTGGTCAACCCGTTTTGCGACCCTGCGCGCCGCTCTTATAAAGACAAGTATAAAGGTAATAATAAATGCAAAAGCAAAACACCGGGTTTAATTTGGGGCGACATCGTGTGGAGATAATATGAAAAAATTTGGCTTGCTTGGACTTGGCTTAATCGCCTCGGTACAGGCAACGGATTACCAATATGTCGGTGATCCCGTGACTGGTTACGATAGTTTGGGTGTTCCTACCCAGAAGACGAACATCAACAGTAGTTTGCCCCTTGACTTATTGGATAACATATATGGTATGTTGCCCGAATCAACCGCGGTAAACCCGGCATATATCGCCTCTGATACCCGAAGCAACATTCACTTTGATGATGACTTAGCGACCTTCGCTACCGCATCTATCACCTTCTTAAATGAAGGCGCAGGGTACCGTAATAGTTTGGGTTATTTTGTTTATGACACCAATAATCCGCCGCTGACCAAAGATGACATTCCAGCACATACCATTATATTCCCTAACGCCTCTAAACCGAGTGCCGGTAATATGCAGCAGGGTGATACTGTTGAGTTAGGTATTGAGATCACGTCCGGACAAAGCCTTGGTTTTTTTGTTGTGCCTAACGGTTGGAGTTATGGCGGCAGCGGTTCTACTATCGTCTCCGATGGTCCTTGGAATACGCCATTTTACAGCCAACATCAATTAAACCCCGAACCTGAGGGTAACCAGCGCCACAACGTGGTGTTTATTGATGCGCCCAACGAATTGCTGGTGATTGGTTTTGACGACCAATACATTACCTCGGGCGATCAAGATTACAACGATGTGTTGTTCACCGTTGCGATCACCCCATTTTACGCCATTGACGGCGTTAACCCTGATGGTACCATTGATGGTGACAGTTACATTCCACTGGAAGAAAACCCCAACGTAGA
>JABSOG010000470.1 GCA_013216025.1 Algicola sp.
CTGATAAACGACCGGTTCATCGCTTTACACATGATGTACGACAAAATCGCACCTGATGAGCCAACCAACGCGCCAGTGACAATCAGCAAATCGTTGTTGAGCATAAACCCAGCCGCCGCCGCCGCCCAGCCAGAATAGGAGTTAAGCATCGACACCACCACCGGCATATCAGCACCACCAATAGACGATACCAAATGCCAGCCAAATATCAGTGCGATACCGGTCATCACGTATAACGGTATAGCATCATGCCCTGCGTCCATGACAAAAACCACCATCAAAACAACGGCGGTAATACCTGCTATCAAGTTCATTTTATGTCGGTGAGGCAACATCAACGCTGTGGAGCTAAATATACCGCGCAACTTGCCAAAAGCGACGATAGAGCCGGTAAAAGTCACCGCACCGATAAATACACCGAGAAACACTTCGACCAAGTGAATATTAAGCATCGCACCGGTCATCACGTCATGGTCAAAATAGCTATTAAAACCCACCAGCACCGCTGCAAGGCCAACAAAACTGTGCAGAATCGCCACTAACTCCGGCATTTGGGTCATTTCAACCTTCAATGCCAAACGGGTGCCAATCAATGCACCTACCGCCATCGCACCGACGATAATGGCAAAATTTTCTATCCGAGGGTCATAAATAGTCGCACCAATGGCCAAAATCATGCCGATAATGCCATACAAATTGCCATTTTCAGCGGTCTCTTGCTTGCTCAGGCTCGACAGGCTCAAAATAAACAACAACGCCGCGATGATATAAATGCCGACAATCAAGTTTGGGGTTTGATGCGCCGTTTGATTCAGCGCTTGATTCAACAGATCACTACTCATATTATTTATCCTTCCTGAACATCTTCAACATCCGTTGAGTCACCACAAATCCGCCCACCACATTGATGGTCGCCACCAAAGTGGCTATACCAGCTAAAATCAGCACCAGTTTGTTGTCACTGCCCATTTGCAACAGCGCCCCCACCACAATGATGCCGCTGATGGCGTTGGTCACACTCATCAAGGGTGTATGCAAAGCATGGGTAACCCGCCATACGGTGTGATAACCGACAATGCAGGCAAGCACAAATACGGTGAAGTGAGACAAAAATTCGGCAGGGGCGACACTGGCAATCCACGCAAACAATCCAGCACCAACAACCATAGCCATGTGTTTTTTGTTATTCGATTTAACCGGCTCTTCAGCCTTTTCTTCAACTTCGACCGGTTTTGGTGGTGCAGCAGGCGCGGCACTCACTTTTATTGGTGGCGGTGGCCAGGTTATTTCACCTGCTTTAACCACGGTAGATTGACGAACAATGTCATCTTCAAAATCGAGTTCAATTTCGCCGTCTTTGTTTTTACACAATAATTTGAGCAGGTTAACCAAGTTGTTGGCATACAGTTGGCTCGATTGTGATGGCAAGCGTGATGGCAAATCGGTGTAACCGACAATTTTCACCCCATGCTCAGTGATCAATTGGCCCGGTTGGGTGTATTCACAGTTACCACCACCGCCTGCGGCCAAATCGACCACAACGCTGCCCGCTTTCATCGACTCGACCATCGCTTTAGTGATGAGCTTAGGGGCGGGTTTGCCGGGGATCATCGCAGTGGTAATAATAATGTCGACCTCTTCGGCCTGCTCGGCAAACAATGCCATTTCAGCCTCAATGTAGGCCTTGCTCATCACCTTGGCATAACCATCGCCAGAACCGGCTTCTTCTTCAAAGTCAAATTCGAGAAACTCAGCCCCCATGCTTTCAATTTGCTCTTTAACCTCAGGTCGAGTATCAAAGGCCCTAACGATAGCGCCCAAGCTGCCAGCAGTGCCAATGGCAGCCAATCCAGCAACACCGGCACCGATGATCATCACTTTGGCGGGGGGTATTTTACCTGCGGCGGTGATTTGTCCGGTAAAGAAACGACCAAATAAATGCGAAGCTTCAACCACCGCGCGATAACCGGCGATATTGGCCATCGAACTCAGCGCATCCATCGACTGGGCCCTAGATATCCTGGGTATCGACTCCATGGCGATTGCGGTGCACTGCTTGGCAGCCAAAGCCGACAGCAATTGCTCATTTTGAGCCGGAGCCAAAAAGCTGATCAGGGTAGCACCCGATTTTAGCGAGTCGATTTCATCCATCGTCGGCGGGTTGACCTTTAAAATTAAGTCAGCCTGCCAGGTGGTTTCTTCAGAACCCGTCATTGCGCCGGATTCAAGATAATCCGCATCACTGAAACTGGCGTTTTCACCGGCATTGGTTTGTACAACCACACTGAAGCCAAGTTTGACAAGGGCGGCAATAGAGGTGGGAGAAGCGGCGACTCGACATTCATTGTCGAGACTTTCTTGAGGGATACCAATCTGCATTGTTTATTCTTTTTTAATCTACATTACATAGATTATTAGCACTTTTTCGACTTTTTGGTAGTTTCGCGACGATAATCAGTTATTCAATCGATTTAACCATCAATTGGCAAGTGAGATCTTTACCCAGCCCGGCAAACACTTTTTTGCCTTCAAACTCGAACTCACTGTAGTTTATCTCGCTAATGGTCTTACAACCGAGTCTGACGCCGCAAACATGCTGACTGACTAGGCCTGTCGCTTCTAACACCACCGATTTGTAGCCATTATTGATGGCAATGTCAAAAGCGGCCTGAGTTTGTAGGCTACCGATGTTATTCCCGCTGTATCGTTCATCTACCGCCAACATGAAAAAGTGGAAAAACACCCCTTTTGTCGCTCCATCAAAATCGCTGACCGATGTATCAAGCGTTTCAAGCAACCCAAAAACTGGATTAAGACAATCGTCGAAAGTCACGTCATCGTCTACTGGCGCAGACACCATATCCATATTAATGGTGACACCGACGACCTCACCGCTCGATTGTTCAATCGTTACCAGCGACAAGCCATCTTTTGCTGATTTGCTGACAACATGGACAAAATTGTCCCTTACCGTCTGCCAATTAATCCCCAAGCATTGGAGCATGGGCTCCCGAGCGAAGGATTTTGCCAGACATACAGATGCAGCTTCAACATGTTTTTCGGTCAATTCTATGATATTAAAAGTCAATTTAGTGTGCAATTTGGGATACCTTTAGTGGGTTAAGTCTTTTCAACCCATCTTAGTTAATTTGTGAAAAAATACAATGACTTACCCAATTCGCGAACTCCTAACACGACACATTTTTCGACTTTGGATCATCCACCTTATTCGTTTATTGCGCCCGACCGGTGATTGTGTTCGAATACTAAAACACTGCCTTAAATGGATTTGCTATAGGGCACAGGACGACAAGAGTTTCATAAGTTCACTACTTTTTACTGAATAGTTATCAAGGACACACCAAATGATCTGTAACAAATTTTTAAATGCCAGCTTTCTTGGCGCCTACGGCGAAAACAACGAACTGTTTGAACGCCTACTCAACGAGTTTGTCAGAGATCATGTTTATTGGCGCCGTAACTTTCACCCGCTCGACCGCCCCCCCATTTCTAGCTCAGCCGCCAATGAACCGGAATACCTCGAATCAGTTGCCAGAATGAAGGATGAACTGCATCGACTCACCGCCCGTTTAAAAAGCTCGGTGCCAACCTATAACCCAAGATACATCGGTCACATGTTCTCAGACCTGTTGTTGCCCGGGCTGCTGGCTCAGCTTATCACCACCTTGTACAATCCCAACAACATCAGCGAAGATACCGCCCCGGCAACCGTTGATATGGAACTTGCTGCGGGCGACCAATTGGCGACCATGTTTGGTTTTGCCACCACCAAAGGCCAAACCCCCTGTGCCTTTGGCCATATCACCTCAGGCGGCACAGTGGCCAACTATGAAGGTCTATGGTTGATGCAGGCCGTTAGGTATTTGCCGCTGGCGATACAACAGGCCAGCATCGAAACCGGCATCGAAGTGCTTGCGCCATGGGGCGAGCCGCTGGCCAAAGCAGACTCTTTTCAGGTGGTCAATCTGCCCGCCGACGACATTCTGACCATGAACGATCAGGTATCACATTTAGCTGAACCAGACAAAAGCCGCCTTATCGAAGCCATTCAGCTAAATCGTTATGAACATCTAGGTGCTCGCCAGTTTTTCGACAAGCACACCGAAATTGCCAATGGCATACTCATTGTGCCCAAGAACGCACACTACTCTTGGGCCAAAGCCATGCGTTTTATGGGACTCGGCGAAGACAACTTATGGCAGGTATCGTGTGATACCAGCATGAAACTCGATATTAACGAACTTGAGCTGATGCTCAATGCTGCACAACATCAAAACCGTCCGGTCATTGGCGTCATTGCCGTTTTGGGCACCACCGAATTTGGCACCGTCGACCCGGTCGACGGAATCGTCGCATTGAGGGAGGAGCGCCGAAAAATAGGTCAAAGCTTTGCCATTCATGTCGATGCGGCTTGGGGCGGTTACCTCACCAGTATGTTCAGGGCAAAAGATGGCAGTTTGCTCAGCCATGACGAGGTCAAGCAAGAATGTGATCATTTCCCGTGTGATCAAATGTACGGCGCCTTTGCCGCGTTATCCAAGGTCGATTCGATTACGGTCGACCCACACAAACTAGGTTTTATTCCCTTTGGTACTGGCGCGTTTGTAGTACGTGACAACCGAGTTTCACGCTTGGTGATGCAAAAAGCCGCTTATATCTTTGGTGGCGAACCCGATGCAGACGACTTCAGGCAGTTGGGCCAGTTTATTGTTGAAGGGTCGAAACCCGGTGCAGCGGCAGCTGCCGCTTTTGTCACTCACAATGTATTGCCACTAAATGCCGACAACTTCGGCCGTTTGTGTAAATTGACCGTCAGAAATACCGAGCTGTTTTATGACAAACTAATGATATTACGAGATAAATTGGCTAGCAGTGTCGAATTACGAATCCCCATTGTGCCAGAGTCCAACCTGATTTGCATCGCCTTCAACCCAGTAAACAATCACGATATCAAGGTCATGAACCGCTTTAACCAAGCGTTTTATGAATATATTCGCCCCGATCTTGATACTGCCATGCAGGCCAACGAGTTTTTCGGCAGCTCTACCATACTGCACACCAAAAAACTGACAAAATCGGCTTTTGAAACACTCTGCGGTGACATTGGTGTCGAACCAAAACAATTGCAACACAGCACCACCAAAGGTTTTGAAGGACAAGCTGACGGCATTTTTCTGATCCGCCATACCCTAATGAACCCCTGGTTGTCTGACGAGAAAAATGGCGACACCTATCTTGATATGTATTGTGCCTTTATCGAACGAACCATTGCCAAAATGTTGAAAGAACGTTCTACTGATACTTGGTAATAGCGTTAGGGCAAAAGGTCGGGCGATACTTGATTTATCGCCCCTCCTACCCTAGCTTTAAACTTAAAAACAACACTTGAAAAAACAATAACTTCAGTGAAAACTAGCGCAAAAATATTACCCCTAGCCCCATGCCAACAACAGGTTTGGCTTGATCAACAAGCCTATCCCGACAGCCCTCATTTAAATATCGGTGGTTTAGACTACATCAATGGGCCACTTGAGCTAGACATTTTTGACCAAGCGGTGCAATTGCTAGTCAACAACAATGAAGCCATGCGACTGTTGCCATTATCCGATGGCAGCCAGCAACTCATCGACGGCTGGCCAGAGCCGCTATGGACATTTCAAGATTTGAGCGCCAGTGATGACATTGAGGCAGAGATTTCAAACTGGTGTCAGGCGTCCTTTGCCAAACTTTATGCGTTTGATGGTCGACAATGCCCTTGGCAAATAACCCTGTTTAAAGCAAACGATAACAAATACGTTATTGTGCTCAAGTCACACCACTTGATCATGGATGGTTACTCCACTGCCCTGTCGTTGCAAAAATTAAGCGTGCAATACAATACCTTACTAAATAAAGCCTTGCTAAATAATGCCCTACTCAGCAATACAGCCCCGCTGACAAACGATGAACCGAATTATCGCCAGTTTATCGACGAGAGTGACCGCTACCAGCACAGTAAAGCCAAACAAAAAGACGCGCAATACTGGCATGACGCTCTACCCACATTGCCCCCGACTCTGCTCGAAAAACGTCAGCCACACCAAATCAACGACGACTTGCCACTGGCGCTGCATTACAGCAACCGCTTGACTGGCGAACAACACCAAAGCCTGTTGGATTTGACCAAACCCCACGGCGCAACCCTCTATCATCTATATATTGCCGCTTTGGCCATTTACTTTTGTCGAACCCACAATACCGACAAAATGGTACTGGGGATCCCGGTGCTTAACCGCACCGGCAAACGCTATAAATCCACTATGGGCATGTTTGCCGTAGTAGTACCGTTGCGGGTTCACCTTGAAAAAAACGACACCACCATCAGCTTGCTATCAAGGGTGGTACAATCGTTACGCAGTGCTTACCGTCATGCCCGTTACCCTTTAAACGAGTTATTGGCCGACCTCGAAATGGTGCACCACGGCCAAGACAGACTGTTTGACATGATACTGTCATTTGAGCGGCAAGACTTCAGCACCCAATTTGGTGAT
>JABSOG010000471.1 GCA_013216025.1 Algicola sp.
GGTTCCTAACGTTTCTTAAATGGGTTTTATAAGTTTGGTACAATTGAATTGCTGTTTGATAACATTGACAAAAAAGCCAACCAAATCATAATTAAAAGTCAGCGTGAAAGGCAATCTACAAGTGATCTTTAAGTAACGCAACTTCGATTAATATAAGGCGAAATGATGAAATCAATAAATGCTATTTGGGTCGTGATTCTGATTGGGCTCACCTTATCGGGTTGTGGTGGAGGAGGGGGTTCAACACCAGCAGTCACACCCATACCTGACGTGCCTGTCGAACTACCTGTGCCAGCTGATCCGCCTGCTGATCCAGTAATAGACGAAGGCACCATTATTTGGACTGCACCCGATGTGGGTGATAATTTGGAAGCGGTACCTGCGGTTGATGACAACAATAATGTCTATGTCGCTGGCGGTGATTCGATGGAATCTTATGATAGCGATGGCAACTTAAGATGGAAAACCACGCCGGTTGCCAATGCTGTACTTGGCGAGAGTTCGTCACCTGCATTGAGTGCCGACAATTTGATCGTTTATTTGGCCGCTGATGCGGGCGTTTTTGCATTTGATGCAGCCAACGGCGACTTGCTTTGGCAAAAGTTGGTGCCTGCTGATTTTCCGCAGATATTTGCAACGGTACCGACTGTTTCAAGTGACGGCAACCGGTTGTATGTGGGGGCGGGAGACAACCTCCATCCAAGTGACAATTTTTACAGCATTGATACCAGTAATGGCGATATTGTTTGGACCTACACATTAGAATTAGACCCGCTGCAATTCGAAGATAACAGTTTCATCGAAGGATTTTTAGGCGGTGCCATTATCCATCCCAATGGTTCAATCATCATCGCCAGTCAACATGGTTATTTAATCTCGTTAACCGATAACGGCAATAGTTATACTGAAAATTGGGTCTTTTCGGTGGGTGCTGAAATGCGTCAACCCCCTTCGGTTGATGGTGAGGGTTATATTTTACAGGCTTCGAATCTTAGCAGGATAGAAAAAATTGACCCAACCACCGGACTGTCGGTGGGCGGCAATTGGCCAGTTAGCCTAGACACAGGTGAGATATTTACCAGTGTGGCCATCAATGCAGACAACACTCTTTATACCAACACTGAAAGTGGGCATTTGTATTCCATTAGTGCCGATGGACTTATCCAATGGAGCTTGTTGTTGCAATCATGGAGTAGTGATCCGGTGATCCGCAATGATGGTAATATTTTATTGGTGGCCAACAATTCAGATTCAGGCCTGAAAGGTCATGTGATGTGTATTGAAGATCAAGGAACAGCTGCCGCAATTCTTTGGTCTACGCCAATTATACCAAAAACAGATACCAATGAAACTAATGTCAATATCGCGCCAAACGGCACCATTTATGTCACCGGTGGCGAAGAGGGCATACTTTACGCGCTACAAGGCAATGGACAAGGGCTCAGTGCCAGTGCGCACTGGCCAAAAGCAATGCACAACATTCAGAATAATGGCAATTAGAACATTTCGCCGTTGGCTGGGGTATCTCACCAATCAACACCGAGGCTAAAGTAGCAATCAAAGGGCTTGAATTCACTTTAAGCCCTGACATAAAACCAACATCTCAGCCAAAAACCTATTTTATAAACAGAGAATGGCGAAATTGTTGACTTATTGGTCAGTTATTTGTTAATAGTTGTTGTATTTGCAACAATTAAATAGGGCGAAAAATGTCCATCCTTACTTTCCCCACCCAAACCCACGAATAATATATCATATAACCAAAAGTTATACTCAGTATACCTTATGGGGTATCTCAGATTCTATCGTGCTGGCTTTTGTTCACTTTAGCGATTGATATATAACATTAAAATGTTGTTCAACAAGGTTAAATGTGGCGAAGAACCTATAATTGGGTTATTTAACTGGTCAAAGTGTATGTATCCCATTGGTTACAATAATTTGTTTTTGTTATTTTGCTAAATTTCCGACGTCAATAACGGCGCGTTACCAATAACACCACGGGTCAGAGCTGAGTGTAAATTCACTTGTATTTACAAGTAAATGACTGATTCAGTGACCTTTTCACTCGCTTTAAACTTTGCAGTTCTCAAGTTTGTATCGTGATGTATCTGCAATGTATCTCAGTTGCAAATTTGTTTATGGATTGTTATCGTTTTCCCGCCAATTAGTGGCATAGACCTTCAATAAATCTGATCTGGGGAAAATAGTACATGACTACATTAGGATGTGTTGATGAGCAAAGTCATATGGAAATGCACTTTTTGCAGGCCCAACTTGCCAACCTGCACAATTTGATTGATCTTAACCCCGCCAAAGCCAAATTGCAGCTTGAAGAACTGACAGAATATATCGGCGCTGCACTGCCTGTCATTGGTAACTTGAAAGAATATCGTCGTAAGCTTATGCCGCTTGAAGCACCGCAGCAGGTGAAACAAAATTATCTAAAACGAATAAAAATTGAAATTGGCAACAAATTATGGCTTTTACCCGTTGAAGACATTATTTGTGTTAAAGCCTGTGGCCGCTATGTCAAAGTAGTAACCGACCAGAAAGAAGCTTTGGTCAGCATGTCACTAAAACGCTTGAGTGAACAACTCGACCCTGAGGTGTTTTGGCAAGTTCATAGAAGTACGGTGATTAACCTTGCCCAATTGGATCACATCCACAATCTTGATAGCGAGCAGATGCAGGCCCATATGAAAGGTTTGGCAGAGCCTGTGGTTATCAGCCGAAAGTTTGCGAGTTTGTTTAAAACGCTGTATTCGAATTAATGACGGTTAAAACAAAGAAACCCAACATTATCACAATGTTGGGTTTCTTGTAGCAGGAATTTTTAAATGGCTAAGCCATTTAACCGAGCCGGGACGGTCCTCTTACTTCTTCTTAATTTTAACCGTTGCATGACATGCGTCATCATCATCATCGTTAAAATCAATGTCGTCGTTCAAGTCATCACAATCTTCAACATCATCCAACACAATCCTCAAACCAAAGGTCGGTAAGATACGACCGGCATGTGGCTGTTCAGGCGATGAATAATCTTTACGGTCTGAAAACGCTTCAACATTTTGTAGATAATCATCGGTCAGGGTCGCGTTTGTCCATTCAATATTTAAAGGTGATTGCATTACTTCGCTAAGCGCAGCATCTTTTAACTGATACGATGACCGAGCTGGTGAGCCATTGCTGTAAAAGAGGGTATTTTGGTCATTGTCGACCACGCTTAACCAGCCTTCGCCAGGTCGTACGCCCACACTGTTGTCACTGAATTGCTGATCAACATACCAAATCACCACACCGGGATCAAAAGACCAAGGTTGTCCGGCACGTCTCAAATTTTGCAGACCTTTGTCTACGCCAATATATTGTCTGAACTCAACCAGATAATAGCGACCAGTAGAGGCAATTACGCCATTGTTTCTGCTAAAGCCCGTTAACGCAAGCGCTGCATTGTCGGCCTCAGCATCAAACGATGCTACAGCTACGCCATCAACAACGATAGACATATTATCGGCGAAAAATCCTGGGTTAGAGACAAAACCATCGGTAAGGTAATTTAAACTGACTTGAATTTGCTGACCGGTAAAGGCGCTCAAATCAAATTGGGCATCAACCCAGCCATTAGAATTGCCAGTAAAACCATGGACAAACCCTACACCATTAGGATCAGTACCCGTTGTAACTGAACCCCTGATTGGGTTGCCATTCACCAATACCCGGCCATAGTCCCAATCAGCTTCAATATCGTACCAAAGCTTAAAGGTCATCGACGCGCTGGTTGCGCCGGTCAAATCTACGGTAGTAGACGCTGTGGTGTTTAAATTGTTGCCTTGACTGGAGTAATAAGAAAAGTCGCCTGCAAAAGGTTCAGTTGGTTTGACTTCTTTGTCGGGTATATTCACCCGGACAAAATCATTGTATTGCCCTTTGGTCACCGCCGGGTTAAGGTCAAATTTCAATCCTTTTTTGCCAATGTCGTCCAATGAAATGGTTTCACCATTGAACCATTGGCCACCCAAAGAGGCTTGCAAAAATTCTTTTGCCCACGGGCTGAAACCGACTGGTTCGGTGCCCGGTATAGCACCAGCCCAAGAGCCAGCCGACATGATTGACCAGTATGAGACTGCATCGCCCAAGCTTGGTGTGTAATCATATTCATCAGGTAACCCCAAGTCATGACCATATTCATGAGAAACTACGCCAGCGGCCGCATCAATTGGCTCGATGGTATAATCATAAGCGGCCATGCTGCCACCCCAGTAATTAACGGTCGCAGGGGAGTTGGGTAATACCATAATATTGCCCAGATTCCAGCGGTGTGACCAGATTGCATTGGTACCTAATGCGCCGCCACCAGCTTCTTCACCGACACTTGAATGAAAGATCATGATGTGATCAACAATACCATCAGGTTCGTTAAGGTTGCCATCACCATCGATATCGTAACGGTCTTCTTGATCATACCAACCCAAATCAACATTCGGATCGTTATCTGCTGCAATCAGCGCATCACGAATTAATTGTCTGGGGTTTATGTCTGCGCCACCGCCGACTCTTTTACCATAAAAAGCCGCTGGTTGACTGGCGCGATACCAACCAATAGCGTTGCCTTCTACCGAATAAGTGCCACCTGATTGCTGCTCATAATATTGTCTCATCGAGATCAGGTTTTGCTGGTTAGGACCTTCATAACCGTTCTCACCAAAAATAAGCGACTCAAAGTGTGCTGTGTTGTAATCAGCGTAATACATACCGGTATCTTCAGGTAATATACTGTTTTTTGGATAATCAGGAAAATCAACCAAAATCGCCAAAACCCGCGCTTTGTTTTTGATCATTGGCATGACATAGTTACGCGTTCGCGTTGCGCCGTCATCTCCCTGATTTGCCATGATTTGGAGATTCTTTTTACCACGTCTTTGAGACGCCTCGTATAAATCGTCGTCTTCGCTGTCTTCATACTGCTTGTGAGCAGCTTTGATGTAGTCATCTACTGTCATCCCATCAGCAGAAAGGCCGGCTTTTGGCAGAAAACCTTCATCTTTGAGCATCTGCTCAACAACGGATTTATCATACACATGTCCCATAATCGCACTGTTGTCCGATGCGTCTTTTGCAAATGCCGAGGGTGACATTAGTAGCGTCAACAGCACACTGCTGGAGATTGTTTTTAACATTTTACCTTTTCCTTTGTGGGTGAATTTCAAAGAGTAGATAAACAGGGCAGTGAGTTAAAACACAAATTGGCCTGTCTATGTTGGAGTTCGGAGGCAATATCAACCAAAACGGCTACTTTGATAAAGGCACAATGTCACCAAGTGCCGGTAAAATGTATTGAGATGTAGAAAAAGCGCATTAAAAATAACGGTATGTTTACAGATGAGAAATATATGCAACAGATGAGAGATAGTTGCATTTTAATTGAACAATCGGTCATTTTTCTCTATAATGCGCGCCCTGAGGTACTGGTACAGGGAATTGTTTATTTTTAGTCATTTTATACAGGCCCTCATCGTTGATATTTCACTTTCCATTAACATTAAGAATCACTATTTATGAAAAATACACAAAAAAGCGTGCTGGCCTGCGCGCTGTTAGCATTATCACTAAGCCAAGCCTCTATTGCAGATGAAGTTATACAAGACGACCTTGTGGTAGTAGGCAGTGTCTGTATTGGCCCTGAGTGTGTCATTAACGAAGAGTTCGGCTTTGATACCTTGCAGTTGAAATCAGCGAATCCGCAAATCAACTTTGTTGACACCAGTGCTTCTGCTGATTTCCCTGTCAACGATTGGCAGATGGGCACTTTTGAGCCTAAAGTAACGCAGCTAAATGGGCACTTTTGAGCCTAAAGTAACAGAGCTTGAGACCCAGATGTCTGAGCTGTTAATGCGAGTAGAAGCCCTAACAACCCGCTTGGACGACTTGCAATGAAATTGATAAAACAATCGCTGTTATTGACAGCGGGCCTAGTGTTGACACTTCAGGCTCAGGCAGATCAAAGCATTGATGGCAACCTGGTTGTGATGGCGGTCAGTGATGGTACTACCTTGGCATACAACTGCTCGGCACCAACGCTGCCATTTTTCTTTCCCGGTGGCGTAGACGAAAGCGCAGCCATTGGTGTTATTCCCGCTGGTGAGCCATTGGTTGCAGTTAATTTTACAAGCTGTCAATTTGGCGGTGAACAACCTTACCAATGCAGCTTTACTTGTGAGCCAATTGCCGCTGCTGCCTGTGTTGGCTTTGATTGCATCAAAGGTGAGGCTTTAGCACCGGGAGAGTTTAAGCTAAAAGAAAACAACATTCGGGTTAGGCTGGTAAACAGCGCAGTTTCGGCCCAAGCGGGCGGCGCAAGCGTGTTCGGCGAAAGCTGGAACGTAGAGGTTAACTCAACCATTAATAACGGCCCTAGCTACTTTGGTTTTCAAGTAAAGTCGGTAAACCCAGACACGTTGTTAAGTGATGGTACTGCTGTAGCTTATGACTGTGCTGATCTTGGCGTGACAAAATACGAGCCTTTCCTGGTGCCCACTACGGGTTACGTG
>JABSOG010000472.1 GCA_013216025.1 Algicola sp.
TTTGTTCTTTGTTCTTTGTTCTTTGTTCTTTGTTCTTTGTTCTTTGTTCTTTGTTATTTTTTTTCGTCTGAGACTAGATGGTTGATGATGTAGCGTTACAAAAATACGCAGTTACGTTTTCGCCAATTCACAAAACCAAAATTATCCCCTGTAACAGGGTTGTCATGCCCCGCTTCCCATATCGTTACTGTCGTACCGTAAGGGTGACACCACAGTGCATCGGGAATTGGCCCTGACATTTGGTAGCGATAACGTGATTTAGGTAAAATTGGCTCAGGCCATTGGTAGCAAATAGCGCCATCCGCGCCGCGCGTTTCCCAAACGATGCCTTGGCGGTGCAACTTGTAATTTAACCGCTCCATGATGGAGGTTGCCGCCGTGGTTGGCGTGTCCCTGTAATCGGTATTGCCCGTTAATGGATAAGCGCCGCCTTGTGAGCCTAAACACCAAAACAGCGCGTCAATAGGGAGTGCTACATTACTGGTTGTTAGGATGGCCTCTGGCACACAAGCCAGTTGCGCAATGACACTGCCAAATAAAATGGCTTCTGGATTAAGGATGAAACTTAATTCATCGTCATTCCACAGCGGGTCTATTTCGGTAAGGTAAGCCACATCAAATACATCTACAGCCATACACGCTGCGCTTTGCATTATTTGCAGCCAGTAAATAACAGGGTATTTGTACCAATGAGCCTGATAAAAACCACCATCACTTGCGCCGTCTTTACTGGTTGACCTTCCGCCCATTGTGACGGGATTTGCACTGCCTAATTCCATTCCCATACTCACCATGCAGTAAGGTACGCGCGTGACATCCACCAAGGCGTAAGGCTCCCAATATCCGATGTTCAAGCCTATTTGAACGAAAATAGGCGGCGGCTTGGGACAGTAAGAAATGGGCATCGTTGGGTTTTGTGTGTCGGGATAAGCTGATGGCGCAACAGGTACAGAGCCAATCGTCATGGGAAACATGCAATTCCAGCACACATCCGTGACGGGATTGACAAATTTAGCAACGCAAGCCGCGCCCTTTGCATTCGCTGTTAATGGCGTAAGCAGTGACAGTGACAGTAATGACACTATAAGCAGTATTTTTTTTAGCGGTAATTTGATGATATTCACTAAAAGCCCTCCTTGCTAACATCGATTTCCCTGACTTCCCAGTTCACGCCTTTTTGATTAACAACGGATGGCGTGTTTTGGATGTGGAGGCGTTTTGTTAGTGAACTGTCTTGGTCAAAGTAAACCTGTGTTTTTATTTTCTGCGCAAATTCCCCTGGGCTACCATTCGTTAATATCCATTTAATTGTTTTTTCTTGGGTGAATTTCTTCGCCCAAGCTTGCTGATTTAAATCATCACCATCAATGAATACGAGGGTTTTACTGAACGTGTAATTAATGCGACTGACGGTAGGCCAAGTGCTGCTATCAAACGGATTAACAACCGTCCCTTTTCGATAAAGAATATTGCCCTGTGCATCCTTAATGTCTTTTGCCAAGGTCAGGCTTGGATTGACTAAGAAGGTTTTTGGCTCTGTTGTCGTACCCAGCCCCATGACGGGTGTCGGGCGGTCAACCGCCGCCTTTACCCTGCCTTGAAATTCATTTTTCAAGCTGTCAAATTTACCATTAGCTTCAAAACGCTTTAATCGCGTATCTATCCATTGCAGCATGTCGATTTCACCGATTTCAAATGTCGCGCCCACGCGCCCAAAATCCTTCGCATTTACTTTTATTGGCGCAAGTAAGAGCGTTGATAATAAGCCTACCGAAAGTAGCAATGCCATTAAGTAAGTGGTGCGCGTTTTTTTCATGCTAATTCACTCCATCGTTAGGGTTAACGCGTGATGCTGCATTCATCGTTTTCAGCGTAGCGATAACCTCGCGCTGTATTTCAGGTGTCCTATCAACTGCGCCAGCAATCACTGCGTTTGGCACAACAATAATGACGTTGTGCGCCATGCTGTATGCTTGCGTTGTTACTGATATCGCCTCGCTGAAATGATTAATGCGTCTAATTTGCGCTTTTTGTGCAATACCCTTCTCGTCTAGTGCGCCTTGGTATTGTTTGAGCGTTGCTTTTAAGTCGAACGTGATAATGTCAGGTTGTCTGTTTTGATATAAAAACGCCCCGAAGACAATCGCACCGGCCATTAAAATATTCAGCAGGGCAACAACGTAAGTGATGTGTTTTAATTTCATGCTTGCATCGCCTTCACTTTTGCGTCGAACTCTTTAATTTCATCACCGTAAAAGTGAAGGGCTGTCAACTCGATTGCCTCCATTAATGGAATGCCTTGTTTCATTTTGTTTTCACAATACTCAAATTCATGCGGCTCTGTAGAGAGACACGCACGAGTATAAGGGTCGGCAAAAAGACGATGGAAACTTGTGTTACCACCTGCTTTAATCATGGCGCAGCTATACCCTGCGACACCTGACTTTTCAAAATCTTTAATGATACGCTGCTCGTAAGGGGTGAACTTCTTCGGGTGCTCTTGTAAGAAATTATCAAACCCCTCACCTTGACGTAAGGTAATGTGAATATCCGAGTTGTTATAAGCCGCCTGCGCTTCTGCGTTAGCGAAAAAATCATTAATCCCCTGCGTCACTGTGCAGAACGAACCGCCAAATTTACGGGCCGTGCGATAACCGGTGTTAATGAATGCTTTGGCATGTGCGTTTGCGCCACTCAGTAATGACCATGCCTCTTCAATCACACACATCTTCGGTGTTGAACGACTACCAGAAAGGTACATTTGCTGATTAATGGACACCATTAATGCAAAGATAACGGGGCGCATTACTGCATCAGGAAAACCGTCTAGCTCTAGCGTGGTAATGTGAACGTCAGGGTTGAGCATGGATGGTTTATTAAACGTGTTACCGTAAATGCCCTTACTGCAAAACTTGTTTAATTGCGTTGCAATATCACTGATACGGCGGTCGTTTTCTAGTTCTTTTGAGATATCAAAGAGTGCAGTTTGTACGTCATCGACTAAGGTTTCAGCACCGCTTGCATCAAAAGCCCTCAAAATGGCATCACCAAGGGTTGCGTGTTGGAACCCATCCAGTTCTGTGGTTGGCGAGGCGATAGTCGCAAATAGCGCTGTGATATTGTCGAGTACTAATGCCATCGGGTTTAACTCGTTGCCCTCGTCATCGAGCACTATTTCGCTGGATATATCACCAAGGTAGGTGAACGGGTTTAAAAATATCTGACTAGGGGTCATGTACGTACCCTCTAGCATGAGGGTTAACTTCTTGTAGCTTCCCCCTTTATCTAAAATCCACACCTTGCCGTGTTTTGAATAGATGGACTTAACAAGCTGTTGCATGAAGAAGCTTTTCCCTGCCCCGGAACCACCCGTTACTGCAATGTTGTAGTTATCACTGCCGCAGTTAAACGGGTCTAAAAAGGATATTTGCTGGCGCATGGTTGGGAGTAACATCCCGCCGCTAAAGTTTTTATTATCTAAAATAAGCGGTAGGAAATTAGCTAAGTTTGACGTCTTCATTGTGCGTACGCGCCCTGCGCGTTTGCTGTCATTCCAATAACCATCAAGCATCATAAATGGCAGCACCGCTAAGAGTGACTGACCTTGGAGCATATCAAGGGGCATAATATCAAGGCCGCCTGTGCTAAACGCCCCTTTCGCCGCTTGTGTGTGTATTTTGTCGTTTTCAGCATCGCTGAAAAGCGTGAGCGTTAATACCATTGAGGCAATGCCGTAAGATTTGGCAATAAGCGATTGCTGGATATCCTTGCGCTCTGCCAATTCCCCCTCTGCAGTGGGAATGAGGAGTTTCATTTTTGTTTCGACTGTTTTGATAAGACTGCCTATCTTGCGGTCATTTTCAGACGTCACTTTACCTGTTTCATCTACTTTGAAGTTCAGCGTTAGCAGGTAGGGGCAAGGAACGGATTGCGCGACGTTACGCAATGATGAAATACACTCTGGTAAACCGTACAGTCGAAAATCATTAGGCAGTTTACGCAGACCAAGGTTAATAACGCGCGTATTTACCTGACGCTCACCTTCCATATAGCGCAAGTCGGTATGTTTACGAGAAAGCAGGAATTCACTGCTGCGTGAAATCATTTGTGTGTTAAGTGGCTCGAACTCATTGTAATCAACGTCATTAGGTCGCGCTTGGCGCTTATCAAAATTAAGTATCTCGCTCACATATCGAATAAGCGTGATTGGCGTGATTGGCTCAATATTAAAGCCGAGTTGCGATAGCGTGGTGACGATGGCGATTTTCGTATCAAGCAGCACATCTTGCTCGCCATTGGTTGTGGAAACAAAAAAGTAAGCGTGATGGTCACGTAAATCAAAATGGTGTTTTTGTCGGTGCATAAAACCGTTACTTGCTGCAAATTTGGCGTATGTTGTTTCATTCTTTGCTAAACGGGCGCAGATACCCTCACGCTGACTCATTAACACTTCATTGTTTTCAATGAGGTTGGAAACTTGATTGTTGCCAACGAGTGAAATGTGATAGTCCCACTTGTTACCCTGTGGTAGTTCCATGATGAACTTGTTCAACGACTCGATTAAATCATCATTCGCACCGCCGAGCACTGCCAACTTAAACCCGAAACCGCTTGAGCCTTTGTTTAAAAAAAGATTATGCCCATCGTCAAACAGGCGATAAGGTAATTCACTGTGAAGATGATTGTGAACACGTTTTGAATCGTTGAAAAAATCGGTTAAATCCTTGAACATAAGCTAATCCTTCCTGATTGCTTGAACAGGGCGGCCTGACCAATGACGGTCATCCAAGACGATGTAAAGGTCGGTTGTGTCAACGTACAGCCCGTTTGCTTCAACAAATGGAAACACTGTTACCTTTTGTACTTCATCGAGGGTGCGGGTTGGGTGTCCAAACTTATTTCGTCTTGGCAAAATGCTGAATGTGTTATTCACATCACTTGCGGAAAGCCCACTGCCAGAAAGCCCACCGGCAACGCCATTATTTACCGCCCCGCCCATGCCGCGGATATCATTCATGGTGACGCACCCTGATATGCCACCCACTGACTTACAGCTATAATCTTCATCAAAACCAGCAGCGCAACCGCTGAGTAATAACACTGCGGCTATCACAGTTAGCGTTTTTATTCTTTTTTGTAATATATGGCTCACGTAAATCTCCTTTTAAATGCGCTCTGCACCGTTAAAAACGAGTATTCCAAAGTGGTCTTGTTCTTTGGGGTTTGTGAGCGACAAATATTTCTTGTAAACCATGCCCACCCACTCGTCATGTTGACCATATTTAATCGTGCCAGCTAAGGTGCCACTGGCCTTTAGTTCAGCGACAATGCTGTTGAAATCTTCTAATTCTTTCTCTGTCGGTTCTAACATGGCTATATTCCTTAAAATCATTAGTTAACGAACGGTGATGTTTGTTGCCCGAACTGGTTGTTTTTATTCTGCAGTTCAGTGGGTAAACTATTCATTAATGGGTTATTGGTTATAACGTCAAGAATTTGGTTGGAACTTGATTTCTGTTCATTCTCTTGTGCTATTTCTTCTTCATATGCCTCAATGCCGAGTGCATCGAGTGGGAACCCAGCGAGGAATACAATGTTAACCACGTTGCCAGGATTTAACTCAACGATAGGATGGTAAAGTTCGGCTAGTTTGATGTAGTAATCGGCAAGTTTACTGCCGACTGAGGAGGTCGCATTACCCAGGAGGTTTAATCCAGCACTAGAGGCATCGATGCTTGACGATGAACCAAGGGCGGATGTTGAAGTCGTTGATGACAGTGCCTTACCTGTTTCACCAATGCCCGTCAATATGCCTGCTATCCCCGCCATTTGAACAATCTTGCCGTTTTTGAGAATGGTTGTGCCACGAATACCGTTTCGACCGAAATTAAACACCGTCCCTTTAACGGGCAGATCGATTATCTCACCGTTTTTAAAGATACAGCTCATGCGGTTTGTGCGTACAATGCCACGACTTGAGGATATCTCACCGTACGCCGAGGCGGTGATTGTGCAGTTCTTTAACCTTGATTTCTCGCCGTTTGGTAAGATACCCGCGTTCAGCGTTTGGAACACCATCGGCACCGTATCGCCTTGACCAAGCGCCCCTGCGTTGGTATCTGCGCCGCCCGTCACCACGGCGGTAACGAATGTCCCTGTCGGGACGTAGTTTTCGATTGTTCTGCGTTTTTTGTCTTCTTCGGCCGGTTCCCAAATGAAATCAAAACTATCAATGCCGCTTGAGGAAAATGATTGCTTTTGCGATGGCTGGTAACTAAAGTCATCATCATATTCAACGTCCTCACCCACAGAAGGGCGCGGCCCTCTTGGAAGTGTCCCAAATTCACCGTGAGAATTTAATGTAGTGGTAGACTTGGCATTGTCACTGCCCGTCCCGCCCTGCTTATTTTCTAGCGCAAGGCTTTGAGCAAGCGCATTCATTGATTTTTGCGCGTCTTCCTTAGATTGCTCAAAGTATGTTGATAGCTTGGCCTCGCACGCGCTAAAACTTTCTTGCTGAATTTTGGCACTGTTATCCGTT
>JABSOG010000473.1 GCA_013216025.1 Algicola sp.
GCCATGGCAAATGCGGTATTACCCCAACAGTAACGGTTGTGATCTTCTTCAATCGATTCATTGTAATTGAACGCTTTAACCGGGTTTTCGATGCTGTCATAGGGTAATCGCAACAAAAACTTAGGCATGGTTAACGCCAGATAACGGGCATCTTCGGACTCTCTGAATGAACGCCATTTGGCATATTGCGGCCCTTCAAAGATGGTAGAAATGTCATTTAACTTGGGCAATTTTTCGATATCATCAATACCGAAAAACTTTGGACTGGCAGCCGTAATAAAAGGCGCATGTGACATTGCGGCCACGCTGGCACAGGATTTCATCAGATTGACATTAGGTGTGGTGTGATCAAATTCATAATTGGCGATGATGTTACTGAACGGTTCACCACCAAAGTTACCAAACTCTTCGGTATACACTTGTTTGTATAAACCTGATTCGGTAATGTCTGCGGCATCTTCAAAATCATCCAACAAATCGTCTTTGGAGACGTTGAGTATTTCTATGCGGTTATTTTCTCTAAAATCAGTTCTGTCAACCACAAACTTGAGGCCACGCCACGCAGATTCCATTTTCTGGAAGTTTTCATCATGAAGGATCTCATCCAATTGCACACTCATTTGCTGATCGATTTCTGCAATCATTTCATCAACCATTTGTTTACGTGCTCTTTCTGGTGAGTCTTTTTTAAGCATTTCGGTAATAAATGCCTGCATCCCGTGACTGGCGACTTTATAGGCATCATCGTCTTTTTGCAGGTTTGTTTGCTCCATGATTTGGTCAAGCAATGAAGTCTCTTCAACTGCTGCCGCACCGGAGGTTGCGTCTTCTTTTTCCATATTGTCTGTCATAACAATCTACCTTTTATTCTTCAACGTTTAGAACATGGTTCTATTTATTATTATGCTTTATCTAGGCCCAATTCAGCCATCAACTGCGCCCGGGAATCACTGTTTTCCAACAATTTGTCCAGTTGCTTTCTAAAAGCTGGAATGTTGCCCAACGGCCCTTTCAAAAAAGAAAGGGCCTCTCTGAGCGCCATGAGTTTGGCCAATTCAGGTACTTGGCTAACAATACTCTCGGGTTCAAAAGAACGAATATTGTCAAACTCAAGGGAAACCAACATTTCTTCGCCACCATCATTGGGCAATTTGTTATTCACCGAAAAACTCAAATCCAGTTTTTGACTGGCCATGACATCATTGAAGTTGTTTTTGTTGACGTTTATTTTATCCCTTTCCTGTAATTCTTCGTCTTCTTCACGCAGGGTAAAATCTCCTATCATTAACATTTTATTGGGTAACTCGACCTCTTCAGAACTATCGCCGGTCTTGGCTTTATAGGTGATATTGACTCTTTCCTTCGGTGCTACTGAACTTTCTTTGGCCATGTCAGGCTCCTGATTGTTTTTTTATTTAATAATTATCGACAAAGCAGTCACAGGATCTTTTAAACTGAGTTCGCTGTGTAGTGGCTTTAAAGCCTGCTTTTGCTCTGGTGTATAAGTTGTTTTGGCCATGTTTTTGACATGACATTGCAATAACGTAGTAATGATGTCCAACCGTAATTGGGGCTCCCATTGCGCCATTACAGTGTCATTAACCAAGGCTTCAAGCTGTTGCAATTGCAGTAGGGCCAGTTCGGTATGACCTGCACTGTCACAAAAACGGGCTTGGGTCACTTGCCAGAATGTTTGCTCCCTCAACCCTGCCGCCTGACTTATGCCAGTAGCCAGAACCTTTACCCCAGCTTCAAAATCACCTTTGACCAATAATGCTTTGGCTTGAGCCAGTCCTTCTATCCAAGGTAACGTGCCAACATCGGTATTTGATTGGCTGCTACCGCCTGTATCATCGCTGACATTAGCTGTACTACTACTGTGGACCATAACCCCTGAACTTTCAATCCAGGTTTGGGTTAAGTCATCAACAAACCCTTGTTGATCCTTAAATGTTCTGCCAACGAGGTCTGGAAACCGTTTCAGCAGATCACCCAGACACAGTTTCACCATATCAGCTGCTTCGCTTGCCCCAACGGCGTCCAACGCATTGGCTACCATTCGATGCAATGCCATATTAAAGATGGCTCCGCCCATAAACAGTTTTTCAATTTCGTCGATTAATGCCGGATACTGCTTGTTTGCCGCCATGGCTTCCAGCGCATCCATCTGAGGTGGTTGGGGGTTAGGCGGCATAATGGCATTAGGGGGTGTTTCTTTGAGGGTCATCCATTTGGCTGTTCTCGCCAGGTAAAAAGCCCAAGGGTCATAGGGTGACTCGCCACGGAGCGCTGTTACCACCGATGCCATGGTTTGGCTGCTAGTTAATAGTGCCTTGTCGACATCTTCCTTTGAAACTTTGCTAATAGCCTCAGCTTTTGGAATAATAAAATTTTTCACCGATTCTGCGGCATGTTTAATGGCTTCGGTTACGCCAGATTGCGGTTTGGATTCAGGTTTTGTTTCTTTCTTTACTGGTGGTGGCACTACTGGCTCGGCCTTGTCAATCCAACTTTGCGCTTCAAGTGAAATGCGTTCCAAACGTTTTTTGACTTCGCCGCTGTTTGGGATGTCATCTTCGAGTCTGGCATAAACCGCATTATCCAGTTGTGCAAAAGCTTTTGCTGTAGCCACCAGTTGATCAAATTCACTGTCTTTTGTCACCTCATAGGCAGCCAACATTGCTTCAAGCCTTTTTATCGGCCAGGCAAAACCCACCGCCCGGGCTTTATTCTGGCGTTTTCTGCGTTGTGGAAAAAGGCTATCCCAATAATCAGCATTGACTATATCCGAGAACAGTTGCATCCCGGTTACCAATCCTTCGAATCCATGCTGTTGATACAGTGCAATCATCAAATAACCGGCAACCCGCAAATCTTTTGATTGCTCTGCCAGTATTTTTACACTGTATTGTTCAACTTTCGCCCAGTCAATGGCGACAAAACTCAGCCCTTGAACCTTATCCACTTCTTCAGTCAACTTGTCGAATTCATCGAATTCTTTTGCATCGACACCAGCGGGATCTGCACCTTCCAGTGGCGCAGCCAATTGAAGGTAAATAGTTTTATCCAATGGATAATCCCCTTATGATTTCAAGCTGTTATATCGTGCCAGCAAACCACTGAATTGCTCAAGTGATGACAGATGTCGATATATCGATTCCAGTACCCCATTGTCATTCAGCGCCTTTAACTGGTCGGCTGACAATTTCGCCAGTTTGTCTCGGGACACCACATAAAACCCTTTGACAGAAACCTGTTGTTGCTGTTTATTGGCAGGTTGGACTTGTGCCGACATAGGTTCAAGCAAGTCATGTTCAAGCAACTGCTGACAAAAATATTTAGTTTTAACCGAGGCTTTTTCGAAGTCTTCCAGAAAAGTAATGGTTTGTTTGAGATAGGCAGAATGCTCACCCTTGCTGGTAAATAATGATTCCCCCTGAGCATCGGTATTAAACCCGTCATAGGACTCATCAATACAAACCGTGGCCAAGTCTTTTTCTTTGTTGGCAATAACAAAAGGATATCGTCTTACATAGGCCGGAACATACCCTTGTGTCCATTGTCCGTCATCATCAACAAACAGGTTTTGTTCTTTAGCCAACCCAGTTAAAGCAGCAGCAAACATTTGTTCTTTCTCACCCGCAAACACAATTGGGTAAGTGCTTAGTGCCTTGCCAAACTCCGACACCTGTAAGTGCACAGCATTGGTAGATTTTGCAAACGCCAGCTGACTGACCGGTTCAATACAAAGGGCGCTGTGATGTTTAACATTCAACGCCGCTATTTTTTGGTAAAACTGTGGCAACATAATCGTAAATCCCTTTATTTATTAAAGTTTAAAGTTTTAATTAGAGTTGAGACAAATCCGCTGAAGCCACCGCTGCCCGAAACCTTGTCAGTCGCTTTGTTGTCCGAATGTTTTTCAACCTTGGCAAATTCGTCTGGCTCGTCCTGGTCAGCAGGTAACTTGATAGAAGGCTCTGGCGTGGTATACAAACTTTCATCACTGGCCAGTCCCTCTTCCTGATTATCAACATTGGTTGTTGAGCGGCCTGCGTTGGCGGCAGATTGTGCTTCGGCGCTACTGAACGCCGGGGTAGAAACGATATCATCGCCACGAACTGTGACGTTATTACTGACATATTGTTCCAATAAAGCACTACGCGACACCGCGTTATCAAATAGATTGGTATTATTAATACCATCCAGTACAAGCGTTGCGGTACCAGTAGCGACTTCCAGTGTGATTAATCGACCCTCAGTGCCAACTTGGGTAGCCGTCAACCGCAAATTGGATGTCCCTTCAACTGAGGTGGTTGCTGTTGAACTAATGGTATCTGCAAAGATACTGCCTTTTGCCGCCTCAAAGTCGATTGTTTGCGCAGTTGCGGTGGTTATATCAATACTGCCAGTAAAGGCCTTTATAATCATATCTCCGCCCGAAGTGAGCGCATTGCTGGCTGTCACATCGATTTGCGCATCTAATGTCATCGACCCACCAGAATTCAATAAACCTTCAATGACTATATCACCGCCAGTCTCTCCCGTTTGATAGCTCACTGACCCCTGAGCACTTACTGATGCGGTTTGAGCAATAGAATCAAACGCATTAACAGTTAAAGAACCTGCTGTATTAAGCACGTTTCCTATTGTCACGTTGCCACCTAGTGCTTGATAAGCAACATCGCCTGTTGCAGTTACACTACCGGTTTGAGCAATGCTATTGGCAGCAGTTACAGTTAATGAACCACCAGCATCTATCACGCCCACAATGGCAATATCCCCAGCCTCACTAGAGGTAGTTGTATAACTGATATCGCCTGACGCATTAACGCCTCCATTTTGAGTGATTTTATTTTCCGCTGTAATATTCACATTTTGTGCGGTTAATGAAACTTCATCATCCTGTGCGTTTCCGATAACAACATCGCCAGCATTGGCTTGATAAGTGACATCTCCACTAACACTAACCACACCAGTTTGGCTAATACTATTGCCGGATGTTGCTATTAACGAACCACCAGCTGTCACAGCGCCTGCAATGGCAATGTCTCCAGTCCCGGTTGTGTAATCGATACTGCCTGAGGTATTAACATCGCCCGTTTGGGTGATGTTATTTTGTGCTGTAACAGTCAAGCTTTGTGCGCTAATACTGCCCAACTCAATAGAATCAATATCATTGAGAGTGACGTTATTACTGCTACTTGCAATCGTCACCACACCGAAGTTATTGGCAGCGCCATCCAGCGTAATAGCACGATTATCGCCAGCACTAAACGTGGCATTCCCAGCAACCACCACAGCAGTAGCATCGTTTGAACCATCGCTGATACTACCACCGGATGTCAGTACTAACTCGGATGTGACATTAACCGACTCCAAGTCTGTATCATCTTCTTCACTCACGTTGGCATTGTTTGCCGTAATCGATAAAGTGCCAAATGTGTTACCTGCATTGGTCAATATCACATCGGCAGTGCCGGCGTTAAAATCAGCGGCACCGGTAATGTTCAAACTACCGCTTTGACTGATATTGCCATTGGTTGTGACAGATAAACTGGCTGAATTCATGGTAGCCAAATCAATTTCATTGATATCAACCAAGCTAACGGCATTGCCTTCACTGGTGACACTGACAGTACCAAAGTTATTCCCGGTATCGTTCAATGTAATTGAAGCATTATTAGCAGCGCTCAAGATTGTGAGCCCCCCAACATCAATTGCGCCACTATTGGTAATGCTGTCACCTGCACTAACAGTCAGGTTGGTTGCGTTTATTACCCCCAAATCAATTCCGTTACTATCAGTAAGCAAAACATCTCCGCCACTGCTTGCAGAGACGGTATTGAAATTATTGCCACTATTGAGTGTGATAGAACCTGTGGCGTTGAAGGATGCAACCCCACCTACCGTCACAACCCCTGTGTCTGTAATATTACCTGCGGATGTTAAAGTCAGATTATTCGCAACAGTGACCGTGTTCAGGTTAGTGTCATCTGCTTCATTTATAGAAGCATTATTGGCAGTAATCGACAGGCTATTGAAGTGATTGTTACTCTCTTGCAAAGTTACATCAAAAGTACCCGCATCAAATGTCGCATTACCACTGACGGTTAATCCACCACTTTGAGTGATATTTCCTGCGCCTGTAGTAACCGTCAAACTTGCAGCCATCATTGCTGCCAACTCGATGTCATTGCTGTCAGACAAGTTTACTGCATTACCCGAACTCGTCACGCTGACAGTACTGAAGTCGTTACCAGCATTATTGAGCGTAATTGATGCATTGTTTTGGGCATTAAGAGCTGTCAGGCCCGCCACGACAACAGCACCGCTGTTGGTGATATTGCCTCCACTGGTCACATCAAGACTAGCAACATCCATGGCCCCCAAATCGACCTCATTGACATCATTGAGCGTAACAGCATTATTGAGGCTGGTGATCGACATCGTTCCTAAGTCGTTCCCTACTGTATCGAGCGTTATCGCTGCCCCGTCCCCCGCTGTCAACGCTGCCGTGCCAGAAACTTTAACGACAC
>JABSOG010000474.1 GCA_013216025.1 Algicola sp.
TGCTAAACTTCTGCATCTTTGCTAATCTTCTCCACCTTTGCCGATGTTCTCCATCTTTGCCGATGTTCTCCACCTTTGCGAAAGATGGAGAATATTGGCAAAGGTTGGCACTTCAGGCATCGACTGGCATTCAAGGTGCCAGCGTTTAAATTGCCCGCCACTAATGCGTAGCGCTTTAGCAATAGCACTTTTAGAGTAATGAGGAAATAGTGCCACGGCTTGTTGGCGTAAAGTGATTGGTGTTGAATTACTTTTACTGGGCTTACTATTGCGCCATACCTCGAATGCAGCGAGGGTGTCGGCAAGTTGATCTGACATCATTGTGACCTAGGTAATTAAGTTGCAATGATTAAATCAGTTTAAATATGATAAGTTGAACTATGCCGCCGTAAGCTCACATACTATTACCCAAGCAATAAATTCCAACCACAGTCTCAACTGGCGTTTATTGGATTTTTTCTCTAATCATTTTAGTGTCAGTGCCAAAGGCCGAATCATGACAGCACTAGCGCCGACCTTGGAGCGTGAAGCCATAGGACCGAACCTGCTAGGACAATTTGAAGATATGTTAATGGCGGTGGTCCAACATCCAGCGATGTTAATCTATTTAAATAATCAAAAATCGTTTGGCCCTGACTCACGTCTCGGAAGAAAAGGACGTGGCCTTAATGAAAATCTCGCCCGAGAAATTATGGAGCTGCACACGCTAGGTGTCGATGGCGGCTATAGTCAACATGACGTCACCGAACTGGCTAAAGGGATCACAGGCTGGAGTGTTGCTCGCCCAACCAACACCGAACAAGCTGGCTTTAAGTTTCGTCGAGCAGGTCATCAGCCTGGCTCCCGGCTATTGCTGGGGAAATCCTATCGTCAGCAGGGGATTAAGCAAGGTGAGGCAATGTTAAGGGATTTAGCCAACCACCCAGCCACCGCAAGGTTTGTCTGCACTAAAATAGTTGATCATTTTATCAGTGATGCTCCCCTGCCAAGCTTAGTTAATAAATTGGTTAGCACCTGGCAAGCAACTCAGGGCAATATTAAAGCGGTAATAACGACACTAATCAATGCTGAAGAATCTTGGAACATCGCAGTAAAAAAATTCAAAACCCCGCGTGAATTAGTTATTTCAACATTTAGGGCACTGGGCAGCTCCAACCTCAAGCAACGTCAGTTATATTACGCGATGTTTAGCCTCGGCCAGCAGCCATTTCAGGCAGGTTCGCCAGCAGGCTACAGTGATAAACAGCAAGATTGGGATGGTGGCAGTGCCCTGATCGCCCGCATTGACTGGACTTCAATGTTGTCCTCAAGGGTAAAGAGTAGCACCAACGCCATTGCCGTGCTCAAATCCTCGTTGGGGGACAGCGTCAGTCAACATAGCTATCAAATGATCACGCGAGCAGAAAGTCAGCAACAGGCATTAACCCTGCTACTGATGAGCCCAGAATTTCAAAGGAGATAACCATGAAGCGTCGCGATTTTATTAAAACACTGGGGGCAAGCTTAGTGGTATTTCAAACCGCTCCTTTGGTTAATGCTGCACAATTACTCGCTGGTAAAAAAGCCAAAAAACCTAAAGTCATTTGGATCGTCTTAAGAGGTGCGATGGATTCATTGCATACGATAGTGCCGACATTTGACCCAGCACTTGCTAAGCTGCGGCCTTCGTTGTATTCGGGGATCAAAGATCAATTACTGATGTTAGATCGGGGCTACGCCTTACATCCAGCACTAACTAACTTGCATCAATGGTACCAAGAACAACAGTTACTTCCGATTGTCGCCGTATCTTCTGGTTATCAAAAACGCTCTCATTTCGATGGTCAGGACTTTCTTGAAAGTGGTCTCAGTCAGATCAATCATGATAGCGGCTGGCTCGGTCGTGCGGCGGAGCTTAAACAAACTCAGGCGTTGGCCGTAGCGCGTTCGACTCCGATCAGCTTACGCAGCGCCAATAATGTCAATACCTGGTATCCCTCTAAGTTAAAAGATGCTGACACCGATACCTACCAAGCCTTAATGGCACTATATCAATACGACGAGTTATTGCTTAAACGGTTACAACAAGGATTATCAACCCAGAAAATGGCGGGTGCTAGCCTTAAAAACCTCACTCGCCAGGGAAAGTTTGCCAACTTAACCAAGGCATGTGCCAAATTAATGGTCGGTGACAATGGCGTTGATTGCGCCATGCTCGAGTTAACAGGATGGGATACCCACAACAATCAACAACCAAGAATAGCGCGGCAACTTAAACAGCTAGACCACGGTCTTGGCCTGTTAAAGGAAGGACTGGGGCAGCAATGGCAATACACCGTGGTTATTGTCGCGACCGAATTTGGCCGTACTGCAATGGAAAATGGTACTAAGGGCACCGATCACGGTACGGCAAGTGCAATGTTTATTGCCGGCGGCGCAGTTAAAGGTGGGCGGGTGTTGGGTCAGTGGCCAGGATTGGCAAGCGAGCAATTGTTTGAGCAACGAGATCTCATGCCGACATCCAATACTTTTTCGTGGATAGCTAATATTCTGGCAACGCATTGGGCAATGTCTGACCAACAAATTAAGCAAATATTCCCCGACATTGCCGTCATTAAACAGCAACTCATCACCTAGCTAATACGGTCGATGATGAGTCAAATTGATAACTTTATTTATGGTGACCGAATGAGTTTAATATCAGCAATCTCGAGATTGAGCGTACGATAACGCTGATCCTGGGCCTTAAAATCTTTGGTGCTGGCCATTAGCTCAAAGGGTTGTCCCTGCTTGAGCAGCAGTTTTTGGATCCCAGCCGCCGAGAAAGTTAACTCTCCGACCACAGTGGTGCGAAAGTTACCTGCTAATTTTTCCTTTCCTGTGATGGTTTCGTTACCATCGAAAGCGCCAGCCGTTTCGACCTTTTTACCTTTGCCATTTAGGCTAAATATCAGCTCGTTATCACCGGCAGCCAAAATGAAATCTTTTTCGGCATATTTCATTTGGTAGCTAATTGTTACCTGATAAGTGCCAGGAGTTGGAACATCCAGATACCAACTACGATAAAAGTCTTTTAACATCGAGCGATAACTCTGTTTGCCATATTTCCCGTGTTTGGTTGCCCTACTCCCGGCTAACGTAATTTGGCCTTGGCTATTTGCGGTTGCATGCTCAGGGATTATCGCTAAGTTGCCACCATAGTTAAGCTTAATAATCGTAAGATAAGGATCCTTAGCAACATTGCTTAAATCAATCACCGTGTCACCGTTAATCTGGCTTAGGGTTAATTGCGGCGCGGAGGCTGCTAAAGTGGCTGCTGATACAACCGCATTAACTAAGCCTGGCACAACTAACTGATTGTCTTTCGGCCATTGATGGATATGCAGGTAGAGGTTATTGCCTTTGGTGGACACCTGTCCCCAATCAAGCTTTAAAAAGGGATTTAGCCCAGTGTTAAAAATCGCCTCTTGGTTGGTGTCGACCCATCGCCCGACGCCTTGCAGCACCTCTTTTTCATACGCTAAGATACTGCCGTCACCTTTGGGTCCGATATTAAGTAGAAAGTTACCGCCCATGCTGGCAATATCAGACAACTTGCGCACTTGAACACCAATTTGTTGCGCCAGTGGCAGTCCTTTAACCCAGGATTTATAACCCCACGTGTGATAGAAAGTACCAGGGGTTTCCCAAGGATATGAAGTGATCGGCGAGTCCGGTACATGATTATCAGGCATGGTCAGAAAATCCCCCTGATCATTCATTATCCGGCCATTAATTAATGCATTTGGTTGGTGCTTTTTCACCACCTCTCTAAAGCGTTTACTTTGGGCCAATGTGGGTTCACCCATATCAAAAAATACTTCAACAATCTCGCCATAATTGGTCATTAGCTCTTCAAGTTGCGCTACTTGAAAGTCTTCATTGGCTTTTGAAACCTTGCCAAAAACACTAATTTTGCCATCCGCTGGGTCGCGCTCAGGGTGTGGCGCGTTAAAATGCCAATCGGGGGTGGAGTAATAAATACCAAGCTTCAAGCCGTGGCGTTTAGTCGCTTGGCTAAGTTGTTGTAATAAATCTTTTTTATACGGGGTGTAATCGACGATATCAAAATCAGTATGCTGTGAATCAAACAGCGAAAACCCATCATGATGCTTAGTGGTTAACACGATATAGCGCATCCCTGCTTGCTTGGCCAGTTTAACCACGGCGTCGGCATCAAAGTTACTTGGGTTGAACTTTTTTACTACCTGTTGGTAATCCTCTTGAGAAATATCTGCATGACGCTGAATTTGCTCCCCTAGCTTTTCTATTTCTTTGCCCTGCCAGACACCAGCAAGATCGGCATAGGCGCCGAAATGAATAAACAACCCAAAACGCATCGCCTGCCACTTTTCGATCGCGCTCTTACTTGGTTGTGTTTTAGTCACAACATCACTGTGTGATATGTGTGATATCGCACAACCCGGTAAACCCGCCACCGATAATATACTGGCTAACAAAACCAACCTTGATAACTTATTCATAATAAACACCCTTAGCCCAACGTTATTAACGTGACCTTTAAAAAGAAAGAACACAGATTACTGCATTGCACAACCCAGTTGTTCGCGCAATTAAATCTAGACTAACACATCAGACTGCCGCCACAAGAACAACGCACAATGAGGTTTCTCCTTTTCGAAAACCATCATAGATACTCGCTTAGCGTGACCGATTCTATTTAGTTTTTTTGTGCTTTACAACCAAAATCAATTGATTATTATAGGTTATACACACACTACCAACTATAACATCAACGTCATCATTTGAAATTTAACCTAGTTAAGGTAATTACATGAAAAACATGTCAAAAGCTCTTACCAGCATTATTGTCTGCGGCACACTTTCTTCATGCTCGTCAGTAATAAGCACTGCCCAACAAAATACCCCTTTGGCAGCCCCTACCTATCAAGAGAACTGGCAATCGTTAGCTAAACATCAGGCGGCGCCAACATGGTTTCAAGATGCCAAACTGGGCATCTACCTGCATTGGGGCATCTATTCTGTGCCAGCATTTGGCAGTGAATGGTATCCAAGAAACATGCATTTTAAAGGTCGTAAAGAGCACAAACATCACCTAGCGACCTATGGTGAATTAAGTGAGTTTGGCTACCATGACTTTGTGCCGATGTTTAAAGGGGAATACTTCGATCCCGTTGCATGGGCTAAACTGTTTAAACAAGCGGGGGCTAAGTTTGCTGGCCCAGTAACTGAGCATCATGATGGTTTTGCGATGTGGGACAGTGAATTAACCCCATGGAACTCCATGGACAAAGGCCCAAAAGTTGATGTCACTGGCGCGCTTAAAAAAGCTATTACCGCCCAAGGGATGAAGTTTATTACCACCTTTCACCATTCAAAAAACTTGCAACGTTACAATAAAACAGAAAACGCTCAGGGTGAACGATTCGGTCGCACTTACTACCCTTACTTTGAAGGAACACCACCAGCGAGCACCGATCCTGAGCTTGCTTTACTGTACGGCAATATGCCTGAAGATGAGTGGAATGAGAACATTTGGTTTGGTAAATTAAAAGAAGTCATCGATAGCTATCAACCAGACATTGTGTGGTTTGATTCTTGGTTAAACCAAGTACCTGAACGTTACCGAAAAAAGTTTGCCGCTTATTATTTAAATGAAGCGAAAAAACTGAATAAAGAAGTGGTTATTATCAGAAAACAAAACGATTTACCGTTATCGTTTAGTGTTGATGATTTAGAGAAATCTCGTAAAAACCATATTGGCCAACAACCTTGGATGACCGATGAAACCATTAGTAAAGGTAGCTGGTCTTACACCGAAAACCTACGGGTTAAAAAGGCCCAAGATGTACTGCATGTGCTTATTGATGTGGTGAGTAAAAATGGCACCATGTTGCTTAATGTTTCCCCTAAAGCCAATGGTATTATTCCCAAAAATCAGCAAGCGGTGCTATTAAAAATGGGCGGATGGCTCGAGAAATATGGTGAAGCTATTTATGCGACTCGCCCTTGGTATACTTTTGGTGAGGGACCTACTAAAGAGCCAGAAGGTCACTTTAAAAACCATAAAGAATTTGCCAAGGTACAATATAACGCGCAAGACATTCGTTATACCACCAAAAAAGAGGCAATTTATGCAACGTTCTTAGGCGCGCCGACTGGCAACCAAGCTATAACGTTGCAAGCTTTTGCCACAGCGAAATTACCCCACAGCATTAGCATCACTGAGGTAACCGCGTTAGGCTCTAATGAAAAAATCAAATGGTTACTCAACGATAATGGCCTGACAATCACCCCACCAGCACAAACGATAGATGCGATGGCAACGGTGTTTAAAATTAAACTAGCAGCGAATTAGGATCACAACCATCACGGATTAATAAAGGCCAAAGAACTATTTCTTTGGCCTTTACATTTATATACCCTTGGCCATTGGAAATGCAGTAGACAGGGTTTTAAACCACAATTAATCCTGCAAGTTATTAACTACAGGTAGTTAACATCAAATATGGCTTGCGTCCCATCGACTGAGACAG
>JABSOG010000475.1 GCA_013216025.1 Algicola sp.
TGTGGTTAGATGTTGCAGCGGCTTTGCCCTGTACAATGATACCATTTTCATCAATACCACCACTGGCATTGTTGAACAGCACCAGTTCTACCGCTTTGTCATCATCAATATTGCCTGCGCCAATACTGTAGTCATCACCATTCCAATCGGTACCGGTGATCTTGGCGGTAATTTTATGGCTATTTTTATTTTTTAGGTAGCCGTTGCTGTCGGCGTAGATGATCGTATGCTTTTTGTTTTTTTGTTTAGCCTGAAAGAACAGATCGTCTCGACCGTCGCCGTTAAAGTCTTTTATGATTCGCTTATCGGTTCTATCATTGCCCCATTTTGCATTGCCGTTAATGGTTTGAACCACGCTCAATTGGCCGTTAACACCCGCGTGCATTACGTAACGTTTTTGTGCCGATACAACAACAATATCTTGGCGGTTATCGCCGTTAAAGTCGCCAGCGATCAGCGAAATATCGGTCGTATCACCCAGCCAAGTCAATGAATCAACGTTGTATTGGTGTGCAGCTGCACTTCTAAAACCATCCTTATAGCCTAGATATGTCATTGCGACTCTATCATCTTTATAAACGGCAAATATATCGGAGAAGCCGTCACCATCCACGTCAGCCAGCGTGACGACCACATTAGCCAGTTCGATTGGTACCACACTTTGAGTGGTGTCATCAAGTAGCAACAGGCTGTCGGTATCGGGGGACTTGGCTTGTAGCAATATGCCTTTGCTGGCGTTGCTGTTGCCGTTAACGTCTAGGAAATGAGGTGTATGAGTTTCGGTTGACCAGTTATTAATCTGGCCAGCCAGCGCGTTTGTTGTGCATAGTGCAAGGGCTATTAGCAATGTCGTATGTTTCATTATTATTCTATTATCTGCTGTTTTGGGTAAAATCGGCAGGATATTAATCTGATACATAAGTCGTGTCAATGTTTTTATTAAAGGGCTTTAATCTGCCTCTTGGTATCAGTATAAATCGATGTCAGCCGGTCTATTTAGTATTTTAAACGTAGTCAAGTGCCCCAAAATCTTAGCAAGCACATTAGTCGCTAAATAATGATATCGTTGTCAAAACACTTTTACACACTTATGTTTATTTCCTTGCAAGGTAGTACAAATCAGTGTTGATAGTTCCTGTAATTAAAAGAAAAGAAAGGGGGTATGTCACTTTTTTCATGATACTTTTATCTCTACTCCATTATCTACCAAGCTAGACAAAAAAGTTGCAGCTAATGATTTGATTATGCAGAAAATATCAAATTTACCGAAAGTATTATTAGATATGCAACTTGACCCCTTACTTAGTTTTGATGTATAGAAAGATTGGCAAGAATCACCATTAGCCCCTAACGCCATGAAGAAATAATAAGCATTATGTCCATCTACTTCATAGTATATGTAAACTTTTTTGAATTTCACAAAGTCCAGGTTTTGCAGCGCTTGGCTAAAATTTTTGTATGTATTTTCATCAATTGCATCACTAATATTGCTGACAACAGTACCAGTTAACCCCGGCTCGTCTTTATAGTAAGCATTATAAAAATTAAGTTCACCCTCGATAGTCCAATTATTGGCATTCGCTACTGAATCGAATGAGCTAATAACCATTAATGCAATTAATAATGCCATTTGTATTTTAAACTCACATTCGGCAGCACAATTCAGCCACACAACGAGATACCCAAAACACCTCCTGTGATGTAGCCCTACCAGCCAACCCGTCAGCGCTGCTAATTTATCTGCGGACACGAGCACTTCTACCGAGCGGCTTGTGCTGGCATAATCACGACGCCGGATGGCGGTCTATTCCCGGCTAAGCTTTTACGTCATAAATTTTGCACGCCACCGGACCAAACAGCCGTACGATTTTTTCTCTTACTTCGGTCTTGCCAGTGACACAACTTTTCGTGCCCGGCAGTTTGAGTGAGTGTACGCCTTGCATCAGCTGGAATACCCAACGCAGTGTTGGTCTGCCTGTATCTTTCCTCTTTTGATTAGGCACAGTGAGTTCTTGCTCACGCATTACCTCGCGCATCTGATATTCACTGGTGTTGTAGACCATCAAGGTCAGTGTCATCACCATCATCAGCGCGTCAATCCGGCTGGGTTTTTTCAGATAAATGTTATCCAGGTGGAATTCGCCTGCTTTAACAAAGCCAAAACCCCGTTCGACATCCTGCTGTTCTTTGTAGGTCGACATCCTGCTGTTCTTTGTAGGTCGACAGCATCAGATCGGCTGACAATCCCGTCTCTTCAATATCATTGGTCGCCAGAACAAAGCGACCGAGTTGCTGCTGTACTGCGACTTGCTTCACCAAATCATCGCTGATGACACCGCTGAGTTTGTAATTAATACGGTCTGGCACAGCATCTTTGGCGGGCTTGCCTCGTTGGTTGTAACGCTCGAAGGTTTTCACCGTAAAGGTGACCTCGTGATATTTCAGTGTCTTTGCCCATTTCTCACCTGCTTTGATGGCATCATTCTTACAGTCAAAGACTTCTGCACTCAGTTTCTTCAGGGCTTTTTCCGCTTTCTCCAGTGCCTTGACGATCCGATTGTTAAAAGTAATGAGTTCCTTCTTGTAAGCCTGCTTTGAAGAAATCAGTGCCCAAACTTCCCTAGTCGCCTTTGTTGTGTACAAAGCGGCTTTATAGCCGTCATCCAACGCTGTCCATGTCACCTCATCATCGGACTGATAGACCAGCTCTTTGACTTTGTTGACAGTCTGCGGCACCCGGGTCAACCACCTGATGGGCGCATTTTTTAGTTTGCCCTGATTGTATAGGGCAGAATCTGCCACCCACAGAAAATCCTCTGTCGATTGGACTGCTTTGTTGAAAGTTTCAAACTGGTCAATGCTGTCGTGAAAGTTGGCTTTATCGCTGCTGTTACCTGCCAGTGCTTCAAACCACAGCGGCATCGATGATGGACCGGTCACAATTAAGGACATCACCACTTGCTTCAAGTCAGGACGGTGTGCTTTGGAATGACCGTATGTTGGCAGCGGCATCTCTTCCATGCCCTTGCGTTGTGCCAGCTCTTCGGCTTCAGGATACTCACCATAGAGCAGCAGTGTTGTGGTATCAAGGTGCAGCGACTTACCCAGCAGCCCCCGTTCTTGTGCAACTTCAAAGGCAATCTCGGAAAACAGCCGGGTTGTGCCGTAGGCAAACAGTGCGTCGAGTGTACGACCCAATGCATAATCATTGAGGTGTTCACTCTCAACCCCTTTGCCCAACAGACGCTCAACGTCCAAGTCGGCATAGAAATCCGGTGTAAGGTAAAGCGGGCTGCGAGTATAACCTAGGCCATTGATTATCATCGCCTTAACCCGCTGTCCATGGGTGACTTCCACCCCTTTGCCCTCCTCAAGAGGCAGGCGTTTATCAATCCGCTCAACCAACCCGAGCCCTTCAATGGCAGCCGCGACCAATCCAAGGTGAACAAGGGATTTAACCGTTGGCTCCTGTGGTATTGACGGTGCTGGGGCTGCCAGCTGTGGCGGTGCTGATGGACGGAGTTTCACTGCATAATCTCATACGGATGTGTGGGCGGCAGTATGTCATAACAAAACAGGATTGGCTTTGATCTATTGCCACCAATTTGGGTGATCTATTCACCATAGTTGTATGGCGGATATCTTACAGTTGAGGGAGGGCCAGTAATCGGTTTCTTTAAATCAAGTGTGCCTGAAAAATGCTGCCGAATGTGAGTTTAAACATTTTATTGTCCATTAGATGTTGATTTTTTTGGGAAGTAGTAAGAACGCAAAGAAGACTCAATATAGTTCCAAACTCTAAATCGAGCATCACAACAGCTTAAGTGGTTATTTACTCAAAAGTCCACTTTAAGAATCGTCATTTTATTTAAAATCAACGAACTACAGCCAATGCAAGGTTCGCAATTCAGACGGGTGCTCATCGCATTGACCCAATCCAACCTGATTGACCAAAGTTGGTTGTACACTGCTGTTACAAGGGCTGAGGTAGCGGTTTAGTTGGTCGGTTCAAGTGCGCTTTTCAAACGAGCTATTCAGCGCCAAAGTGCGAGTTATGTTAGGCAGATTTATTTGCACCAGTTATTGGCAGTAGAACATGCAGACGATAGACCAGCAGCATACCATGCTGGTTGAGGTCGTTTTGCTACGTTTTGAGTAACGACAAAAAATAAAGCTGCCGCAATTAAAGAGGTTGTGCGAAGCACGTTCGTTTTTAATTGCGGTGGCCAACAACCGCAGGGCGTTAGAAAAACCTCAAAAAGTGCCTTCCTACGTGGCTGCCAAAACCACAAGACTTAACAAATACAAACATCTTAATCCCAAAGATTTTTCAAGGTTTTAGTTTTTAATCATTTGTTTCATCAGACTTAACATCCGCTAAATCAGTGTTCTTTAAACATGGATAATCAATAATAATCCTTTCATCACCGATATACGGATCAAGTAAAACATAGAGCTTTGCAAGTGTCGCAGAGGATGGAATATTAATAGAGTAATAATTATCGACAGCACCACCTTCGACACCGCAGTTTAGTTTTTTGATTGCCTCAAGAATTAAGCTAACATCTTTATCATCATTGATATATATCCAAATTGTACTGTGTTGAGATGGGTTAATTACCTTAATAATATCAAATACATCACCATCCAGTTTTTTGATCTGAACGATGTCGTCAAACGCTACGTTATCGATAAAAAACGGCGCATTCTTTAGTTTAAAAGAATCACCATTTCGTTCTCCCCATAAGCTTTCGTGCTTAACTGGCGGCCAATCAGCTTCTACATTTCTAATTAGAAATTTAATTTTTTCCATTAAGATGATTCCTCGTAAAATTAACCCTAGTTTTGTTTTTTCTTTTTCTTCTCTTTTGCTTCACGTCGCTTTTTAGCACGTGCTTTATTTTCTGCTCTAGTTTTTTCTTTATGGCATTGACCTGCACACAATATTTGACCATTTTTCGTAGCATCGTCTGCACCACCATCAGCTAAAGGTATTACATGATCTGCTTGACCCTCATCATCAGGGACCCCAACTCCTTTTTCTCGTTTTTTACCTTCCTGTACCTCTACCCCGCAACCATCGCAAGTGAGATCGCCATTATTTTTATTTTTATTTTTGTCTTTCACTTTTTGGCCGAACTTAGGATCTCTTTTACGATTTTCTACAATCGCTACTCCTGCTATAATGCCAACGAGTGCCGTACCTGTATATTGCAAAGCGGCAATACCAGCAGGCGTACCCAACCACAATAAAATTGCAAATTTGCCATCAGGATCAGTATACTTATAAGGATTGTTGTTGACATAGGTATAGCGATTAAAGCTGTGGGTATCTCTAAACCCAACAGGGTCGTTACTTAAAAACCGCCCAAGCAACGGATCATAATACCGCGCCTGCATGTAGTTCAGGCCACTATCATCATCCCACTGATGTCCCGTATAGCCAACGTTGGTATTATCCACACTTAGGCTGCCATCACCAAGCGAAACTTGGGCTTCGGTGACTAATTCTTTACCGAGGAAGATGTAATCTGTGATGGTTTCGGTTTGTTGATCCCATTGGTAAATCATTCTGCCAGACTTATCATAAATGCTGTATCTTGCCTTGGTGGTGGCATTATTTTTGATGTCTTTGACTCGCTTGCCATTGCCGTCATAAACATAAGTATGACCACCTGATCCTGTCACTTGCCCGGCTTGGTTTCTTGGTAAAAGTACACTACCAGTGTTCGTCACCGCGCCTCTTGTGTCATACGTGAAACTGTAAGATTTACTTTTACTGCCAGTCACACTGGCTGAATTTAGGCGTTTGGTCGTTGGGTCGTACACGTAACTGACCGCCATACTACCGAGGTTTTTGCTGGTGATATTCCCCATGGTGTCGTAGGCGAAACTTGCTGCACCCCATTTTCCATTGGCTGAGGTCAACCTGTCGAGGCCATCGTAACCCATGGCAATGGTGTAGCTGGCATCCTTGTGATCAGTGATATTGCTAGTATTTCCGTTACCATCATAGGTGTATTGCAGGTGGGTTAGTGATGTGCTGCCTTTAAGTGTTTTAAGGTGTTCTGGTAGTTGGCGGATATTTAAGGTCAGGTTGTATTTAAGCCCATTGCCATAAGTGAAATCGATTAATGTGCCGTTGGCGTGGTAGATTGCGCCCGTTGCAAACTCACCCGCTTTGGTGGGTTGGCCAAGTGCGTTGGGCGCGTAGCTGATTTGTCTGCCAGACGGATAGGTCAAGGTTGATTGATTGCCCAACGAATCGTAACCGTATTTCAGTTCAAAGGTTTGACCGTCTAGCTTTAGGGTTTCATCAGTCGTTTGACCTTGCGTATTGTATTTATACGACCATTGGGTTGGACCGCTGTTAACGTTTGTGACGTTGCCGTTGGGGTCGTAATAATAATCGATGTCAGCCGTTGCCGTGTTGGTGAAGTTTTTGTATTTAACGCGGCCAAGGTTGTCGTAGGTTAAGTGCACCTTTTCACTGGCGAGTACATCCGTTCTTGAACAGCTATTCGTTGCACCGCT
>JABSOG010000476.1 GCA_013216025.1 Algicola sp.
TATGTCAGTAGCTTGCTTCAACAGCCTTCGATTATTGTACTTTCAGCGACAAAAGAACACGTGCTAGGACAACAAGTACAAGAACTTCTTTCATATTTAGAAACCACACCGGTGGCAGAACAGCAAAGAGTCAGCCTTGCGTATACCTTGCAAACCGGCCGAAAAGTCATGGAGCACCGTATTGGTTTTGTGGTTTCATCTTTAGTCGAGTTAAAGCAAGCATTAGCAAGTTATTCAGCCACTGCCACCAGCGTACAAACGCAAATGGCGTTAGAACAACAAAAATACCAAGACATTTTGGACCAATGGATTGAAACTGGATTTACAGATTGGGACTCTTTATACCAAGGTGAAAAAGTGCCAAAAATGAGCTTGCCAAGCTATCCATTCTCGTTAAAAGCGTACGAATTGGCGCACACTCAAAGCCCTTCTCAAACAACGTTTAGCACTAAAACAGTAGCGCCAATACTAATTAAAGAGCAAATAGAAGAACCAGTTAAACCGACTTTGCAGCTACTTACCCCCCAATGGAAAGCGAAGGCGCTTTCTCAACAAGAACATGTCGATAGGCAGACCGTAGTATTTTGTGAAGTGCCGATGATAAACATTGAAGGTGCCACAACAAAATCGCTATTTTCGAGCGGTTTTTCACTTGAGCAAAAAATCGAAGATTATGGCTATCAGCTCGTTCAGATACTTAAAGGTATCGCCAAGTCTAAAGAGCAAACAACACTTCAACTAGTACTGTGTGAAGAGCTGCGCGAAGGCAATCGACCCAACCTATATTTGTGTTTCCATAGCCTACTGAAAACCGCCAGTTTGGAGTGCCCAACGCTCAAAACACAAGTCATTTTGTTAAACGATGTTGATGCAGTCTCATCCATTGTTAAAGACAATCTAGCGTCTACTCAAGATCAGGTTATTCGTTACCGTAATGGTGTTAGAGATGTGCTTGAATACCATCAAATAGCCTCTGCTGCTATTATTACCCAGACGGAAACACCGTTCAAAGCCGATGGCGTTTATCTAATAACAGGCGGTTTGGGCGGCATAGGCTCGCGCCTCATTGAAGACATCAATCGTCGACCATTTCATAAAACCATTATTACCACCGGCCGAAAACCCGCAGATCACCCACAGGTGTTACAACAGTTAGCGGCATTAAACAATGATAAGACCACGCTTAAGTATTATCAGGTTGACGTATCCATAAAGATGAAAGTTATTCGACTGGTTCGAGATATCCTCAGCGAGTTTAAGACTTTAACCGGCGTTGTTCACGCAGCCGGGGTTTTAAAAGATCAACTTTTTGTCAATAAAACTCAAGACGCTTTCAAACAGGTTTTAGCCCCCAAAGTCAGCGGTGTTATCGCGCTAGATGAAGCAACGCTAGACTTGCCACTCGATTTTTTCATCTGTTTTGGTGCTTTAAGCGGTGTACATGGTGCCTTTACTCAAATTGACTATGCAATGGCAAACGCCTTTTTAGATTCCTATATGCATTATCGTGAGTCTTTAGTCGTTAAAGGTGATCGAAGCGGTAAAAGTTGCAGTATCGATTGGCCTTATTGGCAAGATGGGGGCATGAAGATAAACCCCCAGTTTGAAAAAATGATGAGCAAGAATGGCGTAGTGCCAATGCCTAGTGATATTGGCATATCGGCATTTTACCAATCATTACGGCAAGTACAAACGCTGGTTGTTTACGAACAAGAGAAAACAGCGCCAACAATAAAAGATTCACCAGTAATGCAGCGTTTTGAAAGCCTTGAACAACTTAAAAAACACCTATCCGACAATTTACTTAACATCACAGCATCATTGCTCGGGGTGAATAAAAATGACATCGACCCAGATGCTGATTTAGGTGATATCGGCGCAGACTCCATTGTTATCGTCTCATTTATTAATCAGTTGAATAAGCTATATCAATTAGACTTATCCCCGACCCTACTGTTCAAATACTCAACACTCAATAGCCTATTGACGTATTTGCTTGAAGAGCACGGAGCGTCATTAACGGGGGGGCTATCTGTTGGTGAAGCTATTGATGGACAGGGTCCTACGCAAACCTCAACTGAGGAAGTTACAGAAGAACGGATCGCGATCATTGGCATCAGCGGTGAGTTTCCTCAGGCAAAGAATGTCGACGAGTTTTGGGAGAACCTAGTACAAGCAAAAGATTGCGTGACGCGACGGTCTTGGTCAGGTGAAGGGTCACAAGATTTTCCCTCAGAAATCCAGTGGTTAGGCAACGTTGCAAGAGACCACAAATTTGACCCGTTGTTCTTTAATATCGCCCCGGCAGAAAGCCCGAGAATACATTTACAAGAGCGTTTGTTAATGATGCATGTCTACAAATGTATCGAAGATGCGGGATATGAGCCGGCGTCTTTGGCAGGCAGTAATACCGGTATCTTTATCGGCTGTCAGTCGGGCTATCACGATGGCATGGTCACGTCCAACGCGTTTGCGCCGAATCGAATGAGTTACTTCCTTGACTTACATGGCCCCAGTGAAGGCATCGACACCACCTGCTCGTCATCATTGGTCGCCATACATAAGGCCATTCAGGCTATCCAGCAAGGTGATTGCGACCAAGCAATTGTGGGTGGGGTTAATATCATTGACTCACCAAAGGCATCGCTTGCGCTTCACGAAATCGGCGTTTTATCTCCTACCGGGCGTTGTAAAACTTTCTCAAACGATGCTGATGGTTTTGTTCGTGGCGAAGGGGTTGGCATGATTTTTATCAAAAAATTGTCGGCCTGTAAAAAAGATAATGACGCAATGTACGCCACCATTTTAGGATCTGCACTAAACCATGGCGGTAAATCGCAAGGCTTTACGGTGCCTAATGCAAACGCACAGTCGAAGCTGCTTGAAAAAGCCTGGCAAACCGCAGGTATCGACCCTTCAACGTTAAGCTACATCGAATGCCATGGCACTGGCACATCGCTTGGCGACCCAGTCGAAGTTGATGCACTTAAAGACGCCTTTGACAATACCTTTAAAGAAACCACTACAGAACAATCTCGTTGTGCCTTAGGTTCAGTAAAAAGCAATATTGGCCATTTAGAGATAGCAGCAGGCATTGCAGGCGTGATAAAAGTGCTGCTGCAATTCAAACACAAAACGCTGGTGCCATCACTGCATGTTAATGAGCTAAACCCGTATCTTGCGCTCGACAATACCCCGTTTACCGTTCAAACCAAAAAAGAAGCATGGACTTGTTCTGGTAAACGCCGAGCAGCCGTCAGCTCGTTTGGTATTAGTGGTGTTAATGCCCACTTGGTGTTAGAAGAAATAGTGGAAGAAGCTGATGACCAAACCGAAACAAAAGCGCCAGCACCAGCGCAAAAACAAGACCAGTGGCTTATCTTAAATAACAGTTGGGCTGCCAGTGTGTTGACCTGTCCGGTCGACTGGAAAAGTAACATTGTCAGTGCACTGCGTGACCAGCGAATTTTGGTTGTTTCTCAAACAACTCAAGAACAAGCTCCGCTGTTGAGCTTGATGAATGAAACTCAGGTAGAGTCAATGTTGTTTAATCAACTCTATACACAGGACTTTACACCAGCCTCTGCCCCCGATGTGGTTCTGTATCTCACTAGTGAAGATTCAACAGACTCCATCGATATTGTCACCACCGAAGTAAAATACCTTTATCAGTTTATGCAGTCGATAGAAAAGCTTGAATCTAAACCAATCCAACTCTTTTTTGCCTCATTTATTGACGACCATGCAGTTTCAAGAGAAGACATCACGGCGCTGCTAAGAAGCTATTCGCTTCGTAATCCAGCGCATCAATGGTCTATGGTGGAGTTTGCATGCCCGGTCATACAAATAAACTGGGCTGAAAAGTTATTACAAGAATTGGTGTGCCCTAGACTTGTCTCAAAAGAAGCACAACAGCCCAATCATATTCAATACCGCCAGCAACAGCGCTTTGGTATTCAATTACAACGGATGCCGTCGCCTTTGGCCGCGACATCCCCAACCCATTTCAAGAAAAATGGTGTTTATCTCATCGCTGGTGCATTAGGTGAATTAGGTGACAAACTTAGCCGATGCCTATTGGCGCAATACGATGCCACACTGATTTTACTGGGTAGAAGAAGTGCGCAACAATGCCAAGCGCAATTAGCTGAACTTAATAAGCTTTCTGGCAGCGTGCATTATCACGCATGCGATATCGCCAACGAAAGCGACTTAAAGTTAGTGGCCCAATATCTCGATAAACAAGAGATGACGCTTAACGGTATATTCCACCTTGGTACGTCTTTCACTCAAGATGAAACCTGTTGGGATGACTTTGAACAGTCAATGAAAGTGAAAGTGCAAGGCTCGCTGATGCTAGACACTGTCTTTAGTGACACCGAACTAGACTTCTTTATCTTGTTCTCATCAATGGCCGTATTTGGCTCGTTGAACCATCTGTCGTATTCATACGGTAACGGTTTCCAAAACACCTTTTCATCTTACCGAAACGCCTTGGTTGCTCAGAAACAACGGCACGGTAAAACGTTGGCGTTAAATTGGGGTTATTGGCATTCGGATGATCCGGTTAAGAGTATAGAAAACAGCTTTGCCGAGAAAAAGGGTTATGCGTTAATCAAAATGGATGAAGCCTTTGTGCTTATGCAGTCGTTGTTGGCGTCTGACAAAAACACGCTAGGCGTGGTTTTAAGCCACGACAAAGACAAAATCTATCAAAACACCAGCAAACTGCTGCTTAGTAAAACAGTACAAAAAGAAGCTTCTGTTATCAGTTCAGATATAGAACAATCACTTGCCTCTGAACAGCTAAGTGTTGCCGACACCGTGATCAACATTATCAGCAATGTCATTGGCATAACACCTGACGAGTTAGACCTTGAAGGCGATTTGTTTGAATATGGATTTGATTCGATTGCGCTATTGAAAACATTCCAGCAATTGAAAAAACAGCTAACCATTGATATTCAGGCTGATGCTTTTAAGAATATGAATACTATCCAATCGTTAATTGATGATATTGAAGATCTGTACCAGCAAGCCGATGAAAAGAAAGTGGAAAGTACCCCAGAGTTTATTCTCGATGCAGGGTTAGCCGCCATTTCTACTGAAGGGACTACAACTAACAATCTGCCAAAGGTTTTCGAAGGCGACATCAAATCTGTATTTTTAACCGGCGCTACCGGGTTTCTTGGCGGCCACATTCTTCATCAACTGCTCACAACAACACAAGCCACAATTTATTGTTTGGTCAGAGCAAAAACCATCAAAAAAGCGCAGGAGAGAATCTTACAAAACGCAGCTTCATACAAACTCAATGTAGACATGAACCGCATCGTGCCAATATTAGGCGATATGGAGCAGCCGCAATTAGGCATGTCCAAAAAGAACTGGCACTTGCTGTGTAAAGAGGTGCAACATATTGTTCATACAGCCTCTTATGTCAATCATATACAGCCCTATTTTGCCTTCAAAAAATCAGTCAAAGGCACCACCAAATTACTGTCAATGGCATACACAAATACCATCAAAATGATCCATTTTGTGTCGAGTACCACGGTAAGCAATCAGGTCAAAAACTCCCACTTTTCAGTCAACCCGGTTGAAGATTTTATTGATACCGAAAAAGCCGAAATGATACTCAGCGGTTATGGGCAATCAAAATGGATTCAAGAAGAAAACATCAGACTAGCGTCTTTAGCAGGCGTACCGTACACCATCTATCGATTTTCTGAAATTTCGGGTTCATCGCAAACGGGTATTGGCAATACCAACGACATATTCCATCGAATATTGCACATGATGCTTAGCGTGCCAGTCAGGACAGATGATGCTAATTACTTGATAGATATTATACCAGTCGATATTGCCGCTTCGACCATCGTCAAAGGCATGAACGACCCTAGCAAACACAATAAAGTCTACAATGTGGCCAACCCAAATCCGTTGACGATTGCACAGTTTTATTCCTTTGCCGCCACTCATGACTTGTCATTCGCTATAGACACTAAAGAGACGTTTATTGACGCTTGTAAAGATTACGCAAGCCACATAACCAATGAAGATGAGCAAGTGATTATGCAAGGTTTGCTGACATCAAGACCTGGCTACGATGAGTATTTATTCGAAACGTATTTTATGCCCTTAGACCCTTATCACAAAGATAACTTCCTGAATTTGGTGACGACTTATGATATTGATTTTGTTGAGTGGAAGACGCTATTTGATACGTATTTTAAGCAATGGAAGGATGACCGCTATTATCAATCGCTTTGGGGTGAGTGAATGACGGCTAAAGACTAAAAGATGATGCCGCTTGACTCCATCAAGCCTTCTATCCTAATATTGGCCGCGCAAAAAACAATCGTTTTGATAACGGTATTTGGTGAGCATTCGCCAAAATTAACAACTATTGAACAATATATAAGGAATAAGCATGAATTACTTTAGGAAGTCCACAAAATTATTACTAGCCTTTACCATACTATTTTCGAGTCCACTCTATGCTGCTGTCACTTGCACTG
>JABSOG010000477.1 GCA_013216025.1 Algicola sp.
ATTAAGAGCCTGACCTGTAGCTGCAGTCCGGGTTGTCTCATTACTACTATGACTTGGTGTAGGTGTAGGCGTTGGCGTTGGCGTATCGAAAGTACCAATTAATGACAACCCTGTAAATGCTGAATAAGCCTTAAGACGAACGTAGTAAGTACCACCAGTCTGCGTACCAGTACATGATTCATTATTACCGTTTGCGTACGGACGACAGTCATAGCTGGAATCTGTAGGTGTAGAACCAAATTTCACATACATATCAACATCACCGGTTCCACCGCTGGTGTTAAACTTGATATTGGTGGCACCCGCTGGCACAACCATAGTGAAATTAAGAATCTGACCAGTAGATGCACTTAAGTTTGATTCGTTAATACCACTGCTTGGCGTAGGTGTTGGAGTGCCACCACACGAACTAGGCGCACTACCCACACCAACAGCAGCCCAGGCACATTCTACTGCGGCTTTTTCAGTTGCACCATAAAGGTCGTTCGCAGCATTGGCGGTCGCAGTTCTTGCTTGCGAGAAGTTTGTGCTTGCGGTCATATAGGTGGTTAACGCACGGTAAAAGATTGCTTCTGCTTTAGCCATGCCAATTGACGGTACCACAGTAGTTGTTTTATTTCGTGGATGCGTACCGCCATCGACCAACAATACATAAGCCAGGTTAGCAATACCGGAGTTCATATGAACACCGCCGTAATCGTTTTGATTGTTTGGGTTCGCTTCAAAAGGCACACGTTCAGGGTAATAATCTTTTGATTTTCCGTCTTTAGTCGGATCGTTCATATAGCGAAAGGCTTTGCCCGGGGTATTGTATAATCCATCACCCAGTAACCAAGTAGAAGTTGATGAATTGGCTTTACGGGCTTCGATTGTCAAACCGAAGATATCAGACCATGCTTCGTTTAATGCACCAGAGGCATTTTCATACTTTAAGTTCGCGGTTTTATTAGTCAGTCCGTGAGTGAATTCGTGGCCAATAACGTCCAAATCACTGGTGAAATCATTATCAACATTGGTACCGGCTTTGCCATAAATCATCTGAGAACCAGTCCAGAAGGCATTTTCTTGACCCAAATCAACACTTGAAATCAAAATGAAACCGGCGTTATCTAGGCTGTCACGGCCAAATGTGTCTTTATAATAATTATAAACATCCGCTGCGCCATCATGGGCACGTTGTGCCGCAGCATTGTTGCCACAGCTTTGATTGTCAGTACAAACCAAAGAACCAGGCGCAGAATTGGTACTGCCGCCATTAAGCGTATAGGTTTTTCGACTCATCGCTGAATGCAATTGAGCGTGTCTCGCGACTATTTCTGAGGTGTTGGCATCAACAAATACAAAGTCACGGCCAACATCGCCATTGCCATTATCCCAAGATACTTCCATTCTCCACGCCAGTTTGGTGCCAACTTCTTCAGATACATAGACATAAGAAAGTTCAGCTACATCACCGTGCACTTCGCCAATATTGCTGCCAATGCTGATGGCTTTAGTGGCTTTTTTACCACTGGCCTGCACTGACAACATATTCATTACCGACTCATTATTGACTGCCAAAACACCAGACACCGATACGATCTTGCTTTGAGCTTGAACATTAGTAAAACCATTGTTACTCGCAACCGCTTCGTTGTGTACTACCATGCTCGAACCATACACTTTTAAGCCGTTAATCTTTTGGTTTACACGGGTATGACGCATACCCAGTTCATCAGTCCACTGGCTGGTGATGGTAAAATCTTCATTCCCATTAGCTTGATATTGACCATGGCTGGCAACAATGTTTTTTAAAGCTGAAACGGTAGTTTGTGCTGTCGCACTGCCAAACTGTCCAGCAACCAACGACGGCGCTTCAATAGCTGACTGGTTTTGAACAACAGCGGCGTTTCCTGCCAATACACTCATTGATGAGGTGCCAAGTATCACGGCGATACTTGCGGCAATTGGATTTAGTGCTTTCATTGGATTTCTGGCTTTCATGGTGCTGTGTATCCTTATGGTTATATTTTGTGTTGAAACTTTAGATTTTTGTTTTCTATCTAATCCCCAACTCTGAATGTATCTTCAGTAGCCTCTGCGGTTATGGGATGCCCAACAACATTAACAAAATCAAAATAATTTACAACTGGGCAACAATTGAGACACAGTAACAACAAAAGCACTACAAAACTGTAAACTCCGTATAAAATACCTTACAAAACCAATAAGCCTTTTCCACAGACAAATCACCAAATATACCATTAATGTTTGATTTAATTGATTATATATATCAACCCAATGAATAATCAGGCGTAAAATACAGCGAAAACCACTGTAACTAATTAAATACAGACCATTTTAACAGCAAAAAAGTATCCAAATGAATAAAGGGTTGCCCACAAAGCCAAATAAATAGGGGTATATCACTATTTATCAAATACTTATAACAAATACCGCACAGATACATAAATCTGAGATACCTCTCCAGATGTTTTTTAATTTCTTTTTGTTATATCATATAACAGAAGCAATAATAACAAGTATCATTTTCTTGAACTAAAATTCACTGGATTATTAATTGCAAATGCAACATAAATACCGAATTAGATCAATCAACTGACAACTTAAAGGGACGGATATTTTACACGAAAGTCATATTTCGCCCTAAAAGTGAATTTTCGTCATCGAATAAGGCCGTAAAATCCCCTCATTCGTTTTTGAGATACACCAAGATTAATTTATGATGTTTAATTTTCGTCGTAGAAACGCGTTTTAAGTCTGAGATAGTGAGGAATAGGTGAGAGATTTTTCGTTTAGTTTAATTATTGAGCATTATCTATGATTTAGCTTAGGCTAACCAAACAATGTTAATTATGTTAATTATGTTAACAGATGATTTTGGCTGTCTTATATAATACTGCTTAGACAAACTCCGAAGGCGCACAACCATATTGTGCGCTAAAACAGCGGGTAAAATATGAATGGCTGGCAAAACCCACTTCAAGCGCCACTGTGCTGCTGTTAACGCCTTGGCGCAGTAATTCGCAGGCCTTTTCGAGCCGGAATCGTCGTAAATACTCGCTGGTACTCATACCTACGGTGCCTTTGAGTTTTCTAAATAACTGCCGCTCGCCCATTGCCACTTGTTTGGCGATTTGGCCCATGGTGGTTTGCTGACTGGTGTACAGCTGTTCGATGATGTCATTTAGTTTGCTTAAAAAAGCTTGTTGCGCCTGTTGCTTTAAAGTCTCAGGGCTGGGTTTGGTGGGTTTATCGCTTTGATGCTCAAACGCACATTGGTTGAACCGGTCACGCAGAATATCGCGAATGGCCAACAGATTGTCAATTCTGATGGTTAGTTCTTGGGTATCAAACGGTTTGGTCAGGTACTCATCGGCTTTTTCAATCCAGCCTTTAAGCCGACTTTGTTTGTCGTCTCTGGCGGTGAGCAATACCACCGGAATATGGCTGGTGCGCTCATCAGATTTAATTGCTTTGGTGACTTCATAACCATCCATGATGGGCATCATCACATCGCTGATAATGATGTCGGGAATGATGGCAATCGCCCGCTCTACCCCGGCTTCGCCGTTGGCCTCTACCACGCATTGATATTGCTGACACAAAGACTGATAAATATAGTCACGCATATCTGGGTTATCTTCGATGATCAACAAGTTGGGGCGGCTGTCCTTTTCTGAGGCCTGAACTGAGTTCTGGTCTAAATTCTGCTCAGTAGCTACATCAACAACTTGCGGTAAAGGTGCAATCATTTGACCGCTGAAACTCTCCAGTTCCAACTCAACCACGTCTTGATTCAACACGCCTTTACGGGCGTTTTCATCCGCCTGCACGGTCGGCAAAATCACCGCGATAGTGGTGCCTTTGCCCAATTCACTGACCAACTCGATTTTACCCTGATGGGCTTCCACCAACTCTTTAACCAACGCCAAACCAATACCAGCCCCGGTCACCTGCTCACTGCGAGCGTCCATCACCCGAACAAATCGTTCGAATATGGCTTGTTGTTGGTCTTTGGCGATACCAATGCCACTGTCGGCAACTTCTATGCGAACCTCACCGTCAAGCGCCATGGTGCGCAGCCAAATATTGCCACCAGCAGGTGTATACTTAAGCGCATTAGACAGTAAATTCAGCAAGATTTTTTCTAGCCCATCGGGCGTAAACCGCAGGTAAACATCGGCAATGGGTTCAATATCTAGGTCAACTTGTTGCTGCTTGGCCAAATCTTGAAAAGACTGACCAATCAACGTCAGCAAGGGTTGCAAAGCCACCACCGATTTATTCACCGTTTGCGCCACCTTGAATTTTTCCATTTGCAGCAATTGGTCGACCATCCGCAATAACCTAAAACCATTGCGCCGAACCGTGGTGAGCTTTTGTTTGGCGGCCTCACTAATGTCGCTGTTAAGTAGCTGACCGACAGGACCCAGCACCAGCGTTAGGGGGGTGCGAAATTCGTGAGAGACATTGGCAAACTCATCATTTTTTTGCGACAGCAATTGTTCAACAATGTGTTTTTCGTGTTTGAGCTGCGCGGTGCGTTCATCTACCGATAACTGTAATTGATGCGCCCGTTTACTTAATGCCGCGGTGCGATATTTGAAAAAAGCGCCAAAACTGCCCAGCAATAACAACACATAACTCGCATAGGCCCACGGTGTTGCCCAAGGTGCAGCCCCAACGGTGATCACTATTGCACTACCACGCTCATTCCACACCCCGTCTTTATTGGCGGCTTTGACAACAAAGGTATACTTACCGGCATCTAGGTTGGTATAAGTAATGCGCCGATTGGCCGCATCGGTATAATTCCAACGCTGGTCAAAACCAATCAATTGGTAAGCATATTGATTACGCGCCGAGTCGGCGTAATCAAAGGCGCTGAACTCAAAACCAAATACATAATCTCGATAACTTAAATCGAGCTGCGACACTTGCTCTATCGCCTTGGGTAATTGAAATGCTGCATCCGCCACATTCGGCCCAACACGCTGATTAAAATGACTAAACCCAGTGATGGCAACTTTTGGCGCCTGCTGATTTAGCTTAATATGCTGCGGATAAAAGCGGTTAAAACCTTTGCGACCACCAAAAAACAACTGACCATCGGCCGCTTTAAAGGCCGAGCGAACGAAAAACACGTCACTTTGCAAACCATCCATGGTTCTGTACAAATGAGACTGGTCTGTTTGCGGGTTATAACGCAATAAACCACCCGATGTGCTGATCCACAGATAACCCAAATCATCATTGATGATGGCATTAACATCGGCAGTGGCAGACAAACCGCCAAGCTCATCAATTTTACGCGTGGCACCGGTACTCAAATTGACTTTGTATAATCCGCCATCGATGCTGCCCAGCCAAGCATTGTCAGCATCGGTAATGTACATAGCCTTGACCGGTAAGCTAAAACCGGCACTTTGCCCAGCGGTCCAGCGGACCAGTTTGTGCTGCTGTGCATCAAAATAAGACAAACCCAGATTAGTCCCTAACCACAACGTTCCTTTTTTGTCTTTATTACCGACATACAGGTCGCTTTGCTGCAATTGTGGTTCAGCCACGTCAACCAAAGTAAAGTCATGACTTTTTGAGTCTTGAACATATAAGTCTTTCTTCGTTGCGACCACTAAACGTTGGTGCTTGTCTTGGGTGATAAAATTAATATTCGCTTGGCTTAACGCATTGTCTACCCGATTGAAACGATCGTGGGTGCGATCATATTTTGCCATGCCTTTACCCGGTCCCAGCCCCAGCCATAGTTGCTGTTTGTGATCCGCGTATATCGCCTTCACAGTGTTGCTGCCATAAACCTTACAGTCGCCGTTACTGCCGATCTGAACCAAACCACTTTCGGTGCCTAATAAAACAGCAGCGCTACTGGCATAAACACTGTAAATCGCCGCATTGGGCAAACAAGACACGCTGTCAACACTGTCATTAAATAATCCAAACGCCAGACTATTAACCGACAATCGGCTGACACCGGCATTAAAAGTGCCCGCCCACAACACACCACCAGCATCGGTCATCATGGCGATCACAGCATTGTCGGCCAAAGAAAATTGATGGCTTTTGTCATAACGGTACTGTTTGACGGAATTGTCGGCACCAATATGATACAAACCTTGGAGTGTACTGCCCACCCACACTGAACCAGCCAACCCATGGGTCAGTGACAATATTCGTGCGGGCGATTTAAGCCCCTGCTCAAACGCTGTGGCTTGCTGGGTTGTGTGGTGATATTTGAATAACCCTTGGGTGGTAGCAATCCAAATATTGCCTTGTTGGTCTTGTAGCAGTGCGCGAGATGATGGCGATGCCAAACCAGGTAAGTCAACGAGAGTAAAATGCTGTGAATCTGGGGCAGGTTCTGAATCAAAACGATAAACGCCTGCCTCTGTCGCCACCCATAACTTGCCATCAACCGGTTTTAGCAGCGCCCTGACTGGTGCATTAGCATAATGGTGTAACACCGCACCGTTTTGGCTGAAAAAGAAGTCTAAACCTTTACT
>JABSOG010000478.1 GCA_013216025.1 Algicola sp.
CAAGTTTTGTGGACAGCTTGCCTGTCCCTGCACTTTTTTTGCTTTGACCCCCTTGCGGAGCCTCCGTTCCTCCAGCCCCTATCGAAGGGATCTCTGCCTAAACATTAAACATTAACACCAGCCCGGCGCCTCAAACCAAGCCCCAAACCAATCAACATCAACCACCCAAACGAACCACCGCCAGACGACGTTGAATTATTGGTCGTCGGTGCGGGCGTAGTCGCAACAATTGCGGCAACCGATACGCTAACCAAACCAGCCGTTTCGCCGCCGTGGGCATCGCTCACTAGGTAATCGATATTGTCGGTGCCGCTGAAACCGCTGTTGGGTTTGTAAGTCAATTTGAAGTCTGAACCAATGGTTACTGTGCCCTTGTCGGCAAATGCCGCTATTACGCTCAAACTGTCGTTTTCGTCATCGCTGTCATTGCTTAGTACATCAATCACCACGCTTTGACCCGCCTGAACCGAGGCGAAGTCATCGGCTGCATTCGGTGGTGTGTTGGCGAGGACGGTGACCAACAAGGTGGCCGAGCTTGAGCCGCCTTGACCATCGCTGATGCCGTATATTATGGTGTCAACGCCGACCAAATCGGTTGCTGGTTGATAGTGGATTTGGTTGTCGATGATGCTGGCGCTGCCAAACTGGGCGTTGGCTGTGCTAATACTCAGGTTGTCGTTGTCATTATCTGTGTCGTTAGCCAATACGTCTATGGTCAGGGCGACATTTTGGCGGGTTTGGGCTTCGTCATCCTGTGCCATGGGCTGGCTGTTGATGATCAATACTTCAACCCGGCCCGGGGGGACTATGGTGCCGTTGGCTTGGTTGTCGCCATCGTTTGGACCGCCATCGCTCAACTTCAACTGTATACACCAGTAGCCTTCAATTAAACCTGCTTGCCAGTTGTCACCGCCCGGTGGTGGGCAGTAACCCGACTCGCCAGCGCTAGACTGTAGTTGGTTGTCGGTGTTTTCGACAAAGTCTGTCCATTGTCCGCTTTGCAGTTGCAGGCGGTAAATGGCGTCTGCCGGAATAGGCTGTACTTGTGGTAAAACAATCGCGGTGCTTTGTCCGGCCATGGGCAGTTTGTCGGCAACCAAATCGTATAAGCTGCCTTTGCTTGAATCCATGATTGCGTTGCTGGTGGTTTCGTCGATTCTGACGCCGCTGTTACCCCGGTTCAATGCTATGTCACCCAAGCGCAGGCATACGCCGGGTTGTGTTTCGACCAAATGCGTCTTGGTTGAGTTGATACTGCCGGGCAGTACGTTACAGGCGTCTATCGCATCAAGATAATCTGCTATGCCATCATTGTCGCCATCGCCTGCGCCCTCGACAACATCGCTAACACCATCGTGGTCACTATCGCCAGTGCCAAGTACTATGGCGGATTCTTGCACTTTAATGGTGACTTGTTTGGTGAGCGTGAACTGACTGTCGTCGATATCTGTAATGGTTAGTTCAATATGGTACAGCCCTGCGGTCAATTCGTCAGGCTCAAACGCAAATCCATTTTCGGTGGCGCTGAGGTTGATCAATTGCTGGCTGCTGCCCCATTGATAGCTGTATTGGTTATTTGAGTCTGGATGGGTGACCTGTGCTTTGATTTCTACAGTGCCGTCTTCTCGATTAACCACCGCGTTTTGCTGATAACGCTGAAATACTTGCAGGTTCACTTTCGGCGCCACATTTTCTTCGATCAGGGTGATGGTGTGACTGAACTGTTGGCCACGATTGAGTGTGTCGCCCAAGGTGATGACAAGCTTTTCTTCACCTTCAAATACGCCGTCGTCAAACAAATTGACGTTGAGGAATCCCTCAATGCCCGATTCGATGGTGACTATGCCGTCAACCAGGTTGTGATCGCTGTCAACATCGGCTGTGCCGCTGACAGTGTAGGGGATGTTCAGCGGGTAGCTAGGTGCGGTGCCGTTGAGGCGAATACCGACTCTGGCAGAGTATCCTTCTCGGCTGACTTGGTCGTTATCAAGCGAGACCAGAGGATGTACCGTGACTGTTTGGCTGGCGATGGTGGTTTGGCCGTTGTCGTCGGTTGCCGACCAGTACACGGTGTTAATACCGGGTTTGAAGAAGGTCGTATCGTCAAGCAGTGCCACTGCTATGGTGTTGCCGTTGCTGTCTTTAGCGGTTGCGATGCCAAGGTCGACTTTGCTCAGCATTGCGTTGGCGTTGATTTCGATATCTTCAGGCACGGTAATGATGGCTAGGTTTTGGCCATTGGGTGGTGCTGTGATGGTGACTTGTACTCGTGCGTTGGTCGTGCTGCCCTGACCATCGCTTATGGTGTAATCAACGGTTGTTGAACCAATAAAGCCGTTGACTGGGGTGTAGGTCAGTCGTGTTGTGGTGAAGCTTATTGTGCCGACATCTGCTGTGGCACCGATGATGCTCAGGCTGTCGCCATCGGCGTCGCTGTCGTTGGCCAATACGTCTATTTCAGCCGGTGCCCAGCCTATTTGGTTCAGGACATCGTCTATTGCCAATGGCGTATTGTTGATGGCGGTGATGGTGATGTTGATAGTTGACGAGTCTGATGGGGTTGTGCCGTCATTTGCGGTGAAGTCAAAGCTGTCGTTGCCATTGAAGCCGGTATTTGGGGTGTAAACCAAGTTCGGGGCTATGCCGCTCAATACTCCGTTGGCTGGGTCTGAGGTGGCAGTGTAGGTCAGTGCGTCGTTGTCGGCATCAGTGGCTGTCAATGTGATGGTTAATGGCAAGTCTTCGGCTGTGATCAGGGTTCGGCTGATGGCCACCGGTTGGTCATTGACCGCATCAATGGTGATGTTCACCGTTACGGCGGCGGAATTGAGCAGGCCATCGTTGACGAAATAGATGAAGCTATCGGTACCACTGTAATTGGCATCTGGTGCGTAGGTTACATTGGGCAATACGCCAGCAAATACGCCGTGCGTTGGACTCTGTTGAACGGTGTATGTCAGATTGTCTTGTTCAGCATCGGTGGCAACCACCACAATATCTACCGCGGTGTCTTCTGATGTCTGAACATTTTGACTTTGAGCCACTGGCGCATCGTTAATGGCGGCAATATTGAAGTTGACTGTGGCGATTGGTGAATCGACAGTGCCGTCATTGACAGCGAAGGTGAAGCTGTCGGTGCCGTTGAAATCGGCATTTGGTGCGTACGTCAGATTGGCCCCAGAGCCTGTCAGTTGGCCGTTGGTCGGTGATGACTTGATGACATAACTCAGGGTGTCATTGTCAACATCGCTGCCATTCAAAACAAAGGCTTTGGGCGTGTCTTCTGACAGATCGACAGTTTGCGCAGTGGCTAGGGGCGCATCGTTTTGCGCCGCTACTGTGATAGTGACAGTGGCTGCTGTCGAGTCGACTATGCCATCGTTGACAATGAATTTGAAGTTGTCTGCGCCGTTGAAGTTGGCGCTCGGCGTGTAGGTCATGTTGGGTAGGGTGCCTGAAAGTGTGCCGTTGTTGGGGTAGCTGTCAATTTGGTAGGTGAGGTTGTCGCCATCGGCATCGATACCACTGACGGTGATGGCAAGGCTGCTGTCTTCGTTGGTTTGAACCGTTTGGGTGACCGCTAGGGGCACATCGTTGACATTATTGACTTGGATATGAACAGTCGCACTGCCTGGCGCTGAGCTGTTGTCGCTGACTTGATAAACAAAGGAGTCGCTGCCGCTGAAATTGGCATTTGGCGTGTAGAAAATTGTACCGTCAGAAAGTTTGACCGAAGCGCTGCCGTTGGTGGGTGGTGTGGTGATTGTTAGCGTGACCGGTATGATTTGACCATCAAAATCACTGTCGTTGGCCAATACATCAATATCAATAAACTGGTCTTCATCGGTTTGTATTGAGTCATCATTCACTAATGGTGCGACGTTAACCGGGGTTTGGCTGAGGTTGACGGTGGCCGTAGACGACACCGTATTGTTGTTGTCGGTTAGTCGATAGGTAAAGCTGTCGGTGCCAGTGAAACCGTTGGTGGGTGTAAACAACAACAGCAAAGTTGTGCTGTCTACGGTAACCGTTCCGTTGGTCGGTTGGGTCACAACGGTCACTGAACTGATGGTGCCATCGACATCTTTGTCGTTGCCAATTACGTTGATCCAATGTGCGCTGGTGGTATCTACCACTATTACCGTATCGTCGCTGACGGTAGGCACATCGTTAACGGGGCTGACTGTTACGGTGACATTCGTTGCTGCTGAACGGGCATCTCCATTGTCTTTTACTGTGTAGCTGAAGCTGTCGTTGCCTGCAAAATCAATGTTTGGAGTATACGTTATGGTGCCGTCTGTATTGACACTTGTCGTACCATCGGCCGGTTTGCCTGCGATGGCGACGGTGGTTACGTCTATTTGACCATCGCTGTCGGTATCGTTGGATAGTACATTAATGGTGGTGGCTGTGTCTTCGCTGGTGGTTGCGCTGTCTGCTACTGCGATTGGCGTGGCGTTGGTGCCGGTGACGTTGATGGTAACCAAGCCTACGTTCGATACCGTATCAGAGGTGTCGCTGACGGTATAACTGAAAGTATCGCTGCCACTGTAATTTGCCGCCGGTTGGTACGACACGCTGCCGTTGACCAAGGTTAATTCGCCATGCTTGGCTTGGGCGGTGATAGTGATGGTATTGCTGTTGAGTTGATTGGTACCATCGACATCACTATCGTTGCCCAGCACATTAATGGTGGTGGCGTTGTTCAAGCTTGTGGTGGCGGTGTCATTGACGGCGATTGGCGCGTCATTTGCTGCACCCACTGTGACGGTTATAGTATTCTGGGCTGAGAATGTGCCCAGCATGTCGCTGACAATGTAGGTGAAGGTGTCGGTGCCGTTATAGTTGGCGTTAGGGGTGTAGGTGATCATGCCCAGCGCTGTATTTACCGTTGTTACGCCGTTTGACGCGGCGGTTTTGACGGTAACACTGGCGGGATTTAGTGCGCTGTTATCGCCGTTGTCGTTGTTCAATACGTCAATGATCACGCTGGTGTCTTCAAGCACTACGGCGTTGTCGGCGACCGTCAATGGTGGCAGGTTGATGATTTTAAAGTGCCATGTGGCGTTGTCGCTGATACCTGCAAACTGATTGGTCGCGGTATCGGTAAAGGCATTGGTGCCGATGGTGACGTAGAACTCGGTTACTTCTGGCAATTCGCTGGTCAAAGCGATTGTCACGACTTTGTCGTTGATACTGACAGCACTGGTATTGGCGGCATAAGATTGCATTACGGCATTGGTGGTGAGGTTTTTTATTTCTATCAGGTTGTTGGTTGTGCCTACGGTAACCGTTTCGTCAAAGGTGATCACCAAGTCAGGTTTTATCGCCACATCGACTTCGTTGTTGGCTGGAGCGAGGCTCACTATGGTGGGGTTGGTTGTGTCGTAAACCAAAGTGAACACATTTGAGGCGACATTGGTGTTGCCTGGGGCATCGGATACGACGGCGTCAGCCACCGAAACCGAAACATCGCCGTCAATGATTGGGGTGACTAGTACGGTGTAGATTGGCGCGTTGGTGGCGACAAAATTGCTCAATCCGGCGTTGACGACGGTGATTTTGCTTTGATTGAAATCCAGCACCGCTTTGCTGAAAGTGATGGTTGCGGTAAAGGTGGTGTTTAATGGACCTGCTGGGCCTGTTACTGTGACCCCGGGCTTTTGCATGTCGTATCCAACCGAGAACTGGCTTGCGGCAACATTGGGGTTGGTTGAGGTGTCGATGGCCACGCTGGCGGCCACATCAACAGTAACTTGTTGGCCATCTGTGGTTGGGCTGACCACGGCGGTATATATTTTGGCGCTGGCGTTGAGCGCGGTAAAATCGGCTATTGAGGCATTGCCGACCACAATATCGGCCAGTTCAAATCCGGTAACGTCTTCACTGAAGGTGAACGTTGTGGTAAATGGGCCGTTGATGGTTGCGGTGGGACCGGTGATCAGCAAGGTCGGGTGAGTCGCATCATAAGTCACGCTGTATTGGGTTGCAGCCGTATTGCCGTTGGTGGCGCTGTCGGTTGCGACGCCTGCTGCTACGTCGAGGGTTACCGGGCCATCAATGGTTGGTGTGACATCTACGGTGTAGGTTTTGGCATTGGTGGCGATAAAATTACCGAGGGTCGCGTTTGCTACAGTGATGTCTGTTTGGACAAATCCGGTCACATCCTCGTTGAAAGTAAAAGTGGCTGAAAACAAGGCGTTGACTGGATCGGCAGTGCCGCTAATGGTCACCGTTGGGTCAGTTTTGTCATATAGCACGCTGTACTGTGGTGCGGCAACATTGCCATTGCCTGCTGTGTCAAAGCCTGAACTGGCGACCACGTCAACGGTTACTGTACCGTCTGTTGTTGGGGTGATATCTGCTGTGTATTGTTTGGCGTTGGTGGTGACAAAATTGTCTGCTGAGCCGTTGCCTACTGTGATATCACTCAGCGTAAAGCCGCTGACATCTTCTGTGAAGGTAAAGGTAGTGGTGAATTTGTCGTTGATCGGTCCGGAAATACCGCTTATGG
>JABSOG010000048.1 GCA_013216025.1 Algicola sp.
TCTCTGTTTGCGTACCATGTTTAACAAAGTGATCCGGCAAGCCAATGGTCAACACTGGCTTGAGTATCTTACGGGCCATCATATATTCCATCACAGCAGAGCCTGCGCCGCCCATTATGGCGTTGTCTTCTACTGTCACGATATAATCATGACTTGCTGCTATTTCTTCTACCATCGCGCCGTCTAACGGTTTGATAAAGCGCATGTTGACCAGCGTTGCATCTAACGCTTTGGCTGCCACTTCTGCGCTTTGTAATAAAGTACCAAAGCTTAAAATGGCGACACGCTTTTCATTACCCGCAGCATCTCTTAACTTTTGTGCCTTACCAATCTCAATTTCGGTCATTTCGTTGATGATTTCAACACCTGGACCGGTGCCGCGAGGGTAACGGACCATGGCGGGTCTTTTCGCTTTGTGACCGGTGTAAAGCATTTGGCGACATTCGTTTTCGTTGGCCGGGGCCATCAAAATCATGTTGGGAATGCAGCGGGAATAACTGATGTCAAACGCGCCCTGATGGGTTGGACCATCGGCACCGACAATACCGGCCCTGTCTATGGCGAATAATACCGGTAGGTTTTGCAGCGCAACGTCATGGATCATCTGATCGTAACCGCGTTGCAAAAAGGTCGAATAAATGGCCACTACCGGGGTGTAACCTTCGCAGGCAAAACCGGCAGCGAGCGTGACTGCATGTTGCTCGGCAATGGCAACATCATAATATTGTTCGGGGAATTCTTTAGAAAACCGCACCATGCCCGAGCCTTCACGCATGGCGGGGGTAATGGCGACCATTTTTTTGTCTACGGCGGCAATATCACACAACCAATCGCCAAAGATGCTCGAATAGGAGGGGGACTGAGGTTTGCTTGGCGGTAAACTGGTGGTCGAAGGGTCGAATATTGGCACCCCGTGATAACCAATCGGATCTTTTTCGGCCGGGGCATAACCCTTGCCTTTTTTGGTGACAATGTGTAGCAGTTGCGGCCCTTTTAAATTACGCATGTTGCGTAATGTATCAACCAGAGAATTGACATCATGACCGTCGATGGGGCCGATGTAATTAAAACCCAGCTCTTCGAAGAAAGTGCCCGGCACAACCATGCCTTTAAGATGTTCTTCCATGCGACTGGCCAATGCTTTGATTGGCGGCACGTTACTGAGTAGCTTTTTACTGCCCTCACGAAAGCCGGTATAAAAACTGCCAGAGAGAATTCGGGCGAAATGACGGTTAAGGGCGCCGACATTTTCTGAAATTGACATGTCGTTGTCGTTTTAAATCACCAACATATCTGTTTCGGCGCCACCGGCATGGTTCATCGCTTCAAAGGCCATACCTGCGGTCATTGCACCATCGCCAATCACTGCAACCACTTTGCGACCTTTGCCTTCTTTTGCCGCGGCCATGGCCATTGCTGTGGCGGCACTGATAGAGGTGCTTGAGTGCCCGACAGACAGAGTGTCGTATTCGCTTTCTTCACGAAAAGGGAAGGGATGTAACCCTTCTTTTTGGCGAATGGTTGACATTTGTTCGCGTCGTCCGGTCAAAATTTTGTGCGGGTAGGCTTGATGGCCAACATCCCAGACAATCCGGTCTTCGGGCGTATTGTAGACATAATGCATAGCCACGGTCAGCTCGACAGTGCCCAAACCTGATGCTAGGTGGCCACTGCTTTGACTCACCGAGTTGAGCAGGTAGTCGCGTAATTGATCACAAACCTGTTTAAGCTGATCATAGGGCATGGCCCGAAGCTCGTGAGGATAATTGGCTTGTTCTAATAAAGTATAATCGTTGGCGGTCATATAAAGTTAGTGTGATCTTTTTAATGGTTTCTTTGCACTACAAACGAAGCAAATGCTTCCAAAAGCCGGGTATCGTATGGCAATTGTTGTAATGCGTGAAGTGATTCGTGAAATAGGTCATCGGCTTTTTGCCGGGCTTTGTCAAGGCCAAGTAAAGCGACATAAGTGGACTTGTTGGCGGCGACATCTGAGCCTTGGGGTTTGCCCAGAACCTCGGTGTCTCCAGTGACATCCAAGATGTCATCCTGCACTTGAAAGGCCAATCCGATTGCCCGGGCAAAGTTAGCCAGATGCAATCGGTCAGACTCGCTAAATTGGTCGGAACAATAACTGGCCATCATCACTGCCGAGCTTATTAAAGCACCGGTTTTGAGTTTGTGCATCTGTTCTAGAGCCTGCAAATCAACGCTTTGGTCAGTATAGGACAAATCTAGTGCCTGACCACCACACATGCCGTCATAACCACTGTGTTTACCCAGTAACTTGATCATCTCAAGCACCGAGGCGGGTTGGGTTTGGCGGTAAGGGTGTGATGCCAGAATGTCAAAGGCAAGACTGATTAAGCTGTCTCCAGCCAAAATAGCGGTGGCTTCGTCAAACTGCTTGTGAACCGTTGGCAAGCCACGGCGCAAGTCGTCATCATCCATAGCCGGTAAATCGTCATGAATGAGCGAATAAGAATGAATACATTCTAATGCCGCAGCGGGCGCGTCGAGATCGTGCTCATTAGTGTTGGTCAAACTGCCGGTAGCATACACCAAATAGGGGCGTATTCTTTTTCCACCTTGCAACAGGCCGTGTTTCATTGCAGCAAGCAAGCTTGGTGAGTTTGTCGGTAAATCATCAAGCTTGTGTTGCAGAAACTGTTCAATCCGCGCCTTATGCCGTTTGAGTGATTCGGTCAGTTTAAGGGCTTCTGAGCATTCTGATGATTGGGCCAATGGCACTTATTGTTCACCTTCTGGGTAGTTTTGCAGGGATTGCTGCCCCTGTTGTTCCATCAGGATTTGTACTTTTTGCTCAGCCTGTTGCAGTTTTGACTGGGTGGATGACACCAGTTGAACACCGCGTTCGAAGTGCTTGAGCGAGTCTTCAAGTGTCAACTGACCATGTTCCATGTTCTGAACGATGGTTTGTAATTCAGTCATTGAAGATTCAAATGACATATTTTCGGGTTTTTTCGTGGCCATTACTATAAGGGTCTTATCCGTAATTTGTGCGCTAGTCTAACCAAATCCGACCACAATCACTAGCGGATTTGACCCACTCAAGGGCTTTTAAATGCAATTATCGGTGCCATCGGGGGAAAATCCGTGCGGGCGGGGTTAAATGACACTACTATTTATATAGTCAAGGGCGTAAAATTAACTTAAAATTTTCTGCAAAGCGGCCGATAACATCTTGTCATTGTTGATAAAACTGGCCGTAAGACATGAAACGATGAATTGATATACAACTGCTGGTGTTTAATTGACAAGCACAGCATTGAGATTGAAATAAGACTGGAAACAGTAGGAGCGTAATGTGGATTTAGCGAGTTTAATTGGGATGGTCGGCGGTATCGCCTTTATTTTCATGGCGATGGTGCTCGGTGGTTCTCTTTCCATGTTTGTTGACATACCCTCGGTATTGATTGTGTTTTGTGGATCGCTTTTTGTGGCGATGGCACATTACACTATGGGTCAATATTTTGGTGCCGGTAAGGTTGTCGTCAAAGCCTTTGTTTTTAAATTGGAAAGTCCTGACGAATTGATTGAAAAATCAGTTGAGCTGGCCGATGCGGCCAGAAAAGGGGGCTTTTTGGCCCTTGAAGAAGCGGAGATCCCCAACGCCTTTATGCAAAAGGGGGTAGATATGCTCGTCGATGGTCACGATGCGGATGTCGTCAGAGCTACGTTGTCTAAAGACATTACACTAACGGCATCACGCCATAGTGATGGAGCCGACATCTTTAAAAGTATCGGGGATGTTGCCCCAGCGATGGGCATGATTGGTACTTTGATTGGTTTGGTGGCAATGCTGTCAAACATGGACGACCCCAAATCCATTGGCCCGTCAATGGCCGTTGCTTTGTTGACCACCCTGTATGGTGCGTTTTTGGCCAATGTAATCGCCATTCCAATTGAAGCAAAGCTGCGTAACCGAGGCGGTGAAGAAGAAAACAACCAAAATCTGATACTCGACGCGATACTCGGTATTCAGGATGGCCAGAACCCCAAAGTTATTGAGGGGATATTAAAGAATTACATGCCCGAATCTAAAAGATCAGTTGATACAGATGATTAGGAGGCGCGGTACATGGATGTACCGCCATTTCAATTTGAAATGTGAGCGAAGTGCCACTTGTGGTGACGCCCATGGATGGACTAATCCTGACAATGCAAGGAGCATATTGTCAGGACACGAAGCGGTTTCCTGCAATCTCACAGGACGTGAGTTTCAGGACGATAAAAGGTAGCACGATATGTCTGATGATTGCCCAAAGTGTACATGCCCGCCCCCGGGATTACCGGCTTGGATGGGAACTTTTGCTGACTTAATGTCACTGTTAATGTGTTTCTTTATCTTGTTATTGGCATTTTCAGAAATGGACGTGCTGAAGTTCAAGCAAATTGCTGGTTCGATGAAATTTGCCTTTGGTGTGCAAAACAAACTGGAAGTTAAAGACATTCCAAAAGGCACCAGCGTTATTGCCTTGGAGTTTAGGCCGGGCAAACCCGATCCCACCCCCATTGAAACCATTCAACAGCAAACTTTTGAAATGACCCAGCAAATGCTGGAATTTCAGGCGGGTGATGATGATTCTGCAGGGGGTAAACGCAAGCAACGTGGTGACCAACGTGGTGGTATGTCACAAAGCACCGATACCAAAAAAGCACAAGAAGCGGCACAAAAAGCCGAATCACAAGAAAAAACCAACGAACTCATTAAAAGAATCGCCGAACAGCTAGAGCAGCAAATTCTCGATGGTGCAATAGAGCTCGAATCTTTGGGACAACAAATTATTATCCGGATCCGCGAAAATGGCTCTTTCCCGTCTGGCTCAGCCAATTTACAGCCGCAATTCAGGCCAATTATTCGTAGGATCGCAAATTTATTGCAAGACGTGCCGGGAGAGATCACCGTCTCGGGTCATACCGATGATATTCAAATCAGTTCAGAGTTATACAGCAACAACTGGGACCTGTCGGCCAAAAGGGCGGTAGAAGTGGCCACTGTGATGGTCAATATTACTAACTTTGATAAGAACAGGATAGTTGTTGTAGGCCGTGCAGACTCTAAACCCCTGGTGCCCAATGAAACCAACCTCAATAGGCGCAGAAATCGCCGGGTAGAGATTTCGATTATGCAGGGTAAGGCTAAGGAGTCTGATCCTATTACTGTCTCGGATGATGAGGGGACGGGGGCGTAGAGGGGTTTGGTGTTTCGTCATCGCTCCCATTCACGAGCACCAAAGGTTAGATGTAAAGTCTGGGATTCGGTGAGCAGACCGTCCAAAACATGGATGTTTTGGCCGAGCCCCATGGATGGGTTTATGCGTGTCTGATCACCGCATCCCAGGCTTTGCGACTTAGAACCTTGGTCTCGTGCTCTACACCCACCTTCGTCGCGGCAGCGACGAAGCCAAAAGAACCCCCACTACATACCTATTCATGAATAGTTATTCACTTTAATGAAATAACGACTCGCTTTATATCACTTTTGCATATATCATGCGCTTATTAATGTTGTGGGCGCCTAAAAACCCGGTGTATAATGCGGCAAATTTTATTCTCCTTTGATTTAATTCATGAAGCTGATAGTCAAACTACATCCCGAGATCTCCATCAAAAGCAAACCGGTGCGCAAGCGCTTTACCCAGTTGCTTGAATCCAATATTCGGATTTCACTGCGTCATACCCTTGAAACCGTGTATGTGCAAAACCAGTGGGACAAAATCATTGTTACTGTTAATGATGCCACGCCCGAACAAGAGTTGCTGATCATCGATCAGTTGCAGCGTACGCCGGGCATTGTTCAGTTTAATCTGGTTGAGAAAAGTGAATTCACCGACATGGATGACATTTACCAGCAGGTTTTTGCGGTTTATAAAGACCAACTCGACAATAAAACCTTTTGTGTGCGAGTCAAGCGCAACGGTAACCATGAGTTTAATTCCACCGATGTAGCGCAATATGTCGGTGGCGGTTTAAACCAAAACATTGCTACGGCCAAGGTTAAGCTGAAAAACCCTGAGATCACCGTACGGATAGAGATCAAAAATAACGAGCTCTATATTATTAAGCGAAATTACCGAGGTATCGGTGGTTTCCCTCTGCCCACCCAAGAAGACGTATTGTCGCTGATGTCTGGCGGATTCGACTCCGGTGTCGCCAGTTACATGATGATCCGCAAAGGGGCCAGAACGCATTACTGTTTCTTCAACCTTGGTGGCGCAGCCCACGAAATTGGCGTGAAGCAAGTCTCTTATTACCTGTGGAAGCGTTATAGCATCACTCACAAGGTTAAATTTGTCACCGTTGATTTTGAACCCGTTGTGGCCGAAATTCTTGAAAATGTAGAAAACAGTCAGATGGGCGTGGTGCTTAAACGCATGATGATGCGTGCGGCGGCGAGTGTGGCTGACAAGTTGAAAATTCAGGCGCTGGTGACTGGCGAAAGTCTCGGTCAGGTATCGAGCCAAACACTGGCTAACCTTAATGTTATTGACAGGGTGACACCCCTGCTTATCTTGCGTCCTCTTATTCAACACGACAAGCAAGAGATCATTGATATTTCTCGCGTTATTGGCACTGAAGATTTTGCCAAGACCATGCCTGAATATTGTGGGGTTATCTCGAAAAAGCCGACCGTCAAAGCCAAGCTTGCAAAAATCGAAGCAGAAGAAGCCAATTTTGATTTTGATGTACTGAACCGGGTGGTTGCAGAAGCCACGGTGATGGATATTCGAAAAATTGAAAGTGAGGCGCTGGCCGAGGTATCTGAAGTTGAATCGGTGTCCATGTTTGATGCCGGTGACATAGTATTGGATATTCGCAGCCCAGAAGAAGAAGACGGCAATCCACTGAATTTGGATGGCGTTGAAGTGGCGCATATTCCATTTTACAAGTTGTCTACGACATTTGGTGATTTGGACCAGTCGAAAAACTATTTATTGTATTGTGATCGTGGCGTGATGAGCAAGCTACAGGCCTTGTTGTTACACGAAACGGGTCATAAAAATGTGAAGGTCTATCGACCTTAGAACAAGTCGACCTTAAAACCGTTGACCTTAGAGTAAGCGACCTTAACGAACAGAGCGGGAGTTATTGTGGAAGTAACCGAATTACTGACGAAAGCGGGAAACCTGATGCTGATCGGCATGGTCGTGGTTTTTACGTTTTTGGGCTCTTTGGTGTTTTTAACCAGACTGATGTCGTATTTGGTCATTAGGTACCAAACGCAGCAGACCCAGGCCGTACAGGCTACCCCTTTACCACAGGCGCAGGGCGAGGAAATTGCCCCACAAACGGTTGCTGCAATTTCGGCAGCCATACATCAATATCGAAAATCCCAAAAATAACCGGAGTTTATTGCATGTCTAATCCCTTACTGTTAACAGAAGTAGTGCTACGTGACGCACATCAATCGCTGTTGGCAACGCGATTTCGATTGGCCGATATGTTACCGATAGCAAAAGAACTCGATCAAATGGGTTACTGGTCTGTAGAGACCTGGGGCGGCGCGACTTTTGATTCGTGCATTCGCTACCTTGGCGAAGATCCGTGGGAGCGTATTCGGGCGTTTAAAAAAGCCATGCCCAAGACCAAACAACAAATGTTACTGCGCGGCCAAAACCTGCTGGGCTACCGCCATTATGCTGATGACGTGGTAGAACGGTTTGTCGAACGTGCTCACCATAACGGTGTCGATGTTTTTCGTATTTTTGATGCGATGAACGATATGCGCAACCTCGAAACCGCCATTGCAGCCGCCGTTAAATCTGGCGCACACGCACAGGGCACCATGTCTTATACCGTCAGCCCAGTGCATACCACTCAAATGTGGCTCGATATGGCCAAACAGCTAGAGGATATGGGTGCACATTCAATTTGCTTAAAAGACATGGCCGGTTTGCTCAAACCCCATGTGGCCGGCGACCTGATTGCCAGCCTTAAAAACACCGTAAAAATCCCGATTGCCATGCATTGTCATGCAACCACCGGCTTAAGTGCGGCGACTTGCCAAAAAGCCATTGATGCCGGTATTGATATGCTTGACGGCGCGGTATCGTCAATGAGTATGACTTACGGTCACACTGCGACCGAAACCCTGATTGCCATGGTTGAAGACACGCCACGGAGCACCGGTTTAGACTTGCTTCAAATGAAAGACATCGCCACTTACTTCCGTGATGTTCGCAGCAAATACGCCCAATTCGAAGGCTCATTAAAAGGCATCGATGCCCGTATATTGACCGCCCAAGTCCCCGGCGGCATGTTGACCAACCTAGAAAGCCAGCTCAAAGAACAGGGCGCGGCAGACCGTATGGACGAAGTACTGACTGAAATTCCAAAAGTACGTGAAGACCTGGGTTTCATTCCATTGGTTACGCCAACCTCACAAATTGTCGGCACCCAAGCGGTATTGAACGTATTGACTGGTGAGCGTTACAAATCCATCACTAAAGAAACCGCAGGCGTGTTAAAAGGCGAATACGGTGCTACAGCAGCACCAGTTAATGCTGAACTGCAAGCTCGAGTATTGGATGGCAAAGAAGTTGTTACTTGTCGACCAGCCGATTTGATAGCGGCCGAAATGGACTCATTGACCGACGAGTTGAAAAAACTGGCGAACGAAAAAGCAATTAAGTTGGCAGACAGCGTCATTGACGATGTGTTGACCTATGCTTTGTTTCCACAGATTGGCCTGAAATTCCTCGAAAACCGCAATAACCCTGATGCCTTTGAAAAAGCACCTGAAGCGGTTGATACATCCGCTAAAGCGGCGCCAGCAGCGGCATCAACTGATGGCAAGCCAGAGGCTTACAGTGTTCAGGTTGACGGAAAAGTTTATCAGGTTGTCGTCGCACCAGATGGTCAGTTGAGTGATATTCAGATCGCGCCAAGTCAAGCCACTGCTGTCGCCGCGCCAATTGTTGGCGCAGGTAGTCTCGATCACATAAATGCACCGCTTGCAGGTAATATTTTCAAGGTTTTGTCGAAAGTTGGCGACGAGGTAACGCCGAATCAGGTAGTCGTCATCATGGAAGCGATGAAAATGGAAACCGAAATTCGCGCAAGCAAAGGTGGTACCGTGGTGTCGTTGGATGTCAAAGAAGGTGACGCTGTCACTGTTGGCCAATCCCTTATCAGCTTTTCGTAGGAGTTTGTTATGGAAGGATTGATGTTGCTTTGGCAGTCTACTGGACTCGCCAATTTTGAAGTCAACCAATTGGCCATGATGGCTGTAGGGGGCTTATTGCTCTACTTAGCCATCGCCAAAAAGTTCGAACCTTTATTGCTGTTGCCCATTGGTTTTGGCGCAATATTAACCAATATACCGCTGGCCGGATTTACCGAAGCCGGCGGCATGTTGCACTACATATACGATGCAGGCATAGCCACAGGTATCTTCCCGCTGATCATCTTTATGGGGGTAGGGGCGTTGACCGATTTTGGCGCGCTGATAGCTAACCCCAAAATGCTGATCCTTGGTGCGGCAGCCCAGTTTGGCATATTCGCCACCTTGTTTGGTGCGATAGCGCTTAACTTTGTGCCTGGTTTTGAATTTAGCATGAAAGATGCGTCGGCCATCGCCATCATTGGTGGTGCCGATGGTCCAACAGCCATCTTTTTAGCGTCAAAGCTGGCCCCAGAGTTATTGGGTGCCATCGCGGTTGCAGCTTATTCATACATGGCACTGGTGCCCCTTATCCAGCCGCCAATCATGAGAGCATTAACCACCGAAGCCGAACGTAACATCGAGATGGAGCAATTGCGCCACGTCAGTAAAACCGAAAAAATCATCTTTCCACTGATGGTTTTGACACTGACAATCTTGTTCTTACCCGCATCAACACCGTTGGTAGGCATGTTCTGCTTAGGTAACCTGATGCGCGAATCGGGCGTTGTAGACCGCTTGAGCCAAACCGCTCAAAACGAGCTAATCAACATAGTGACCATCTTTTTGGGATTGGGTGTGGGTTCAAAACTCAGCGCCGACGAATTCTTAACATTGAAAACGTTGGGCATCTTAGGTTTGGGCGCCATCGCGTTTTCCATTGGCACCGCTTCAGGTGTACTGATGGCCAAACTGATGGGCCGCTTGAGCAAAGACCCCATTAACCCGTTGATTGGCGCTGCTGGTGTATCAGCCGTACCAATGGCCGCAAGGGTAGTAAACAAGGTTGGACTGGCGTCTAACCCGCACAACTTCTTGTTGATGCACGCCATGGGGCCTAACGTGGCCGGGGTGCTTGGCTCTGCTGTTGCTGCTGGGATTTTGCTGGCGCTTGTGGGGTAGATGTTCGTCCGTTGAAGTCCGCTTAAGTGGCGGGCTTCATTATGGCGTAATACGCCAAAAGCTGATATTCTTGATACGAGTTATCTACGGAGTCAGCAACGATGAATTATCAAGACCATTTGGAAATTGTGCAGGGCAAGCGTAGTGGTAAACCCTGTATAAAAGACACACGCATTACCGTTTACGATGTTTTGGACATGTTAGCCAATGGCATGGACATGCAAGAAATCATCGAAGACTTCCCCGAACTGAAAAAAGAACACATCCAAGCTTGCTTGGCATATGCTGCACAGCGAGAGCATCACGTTAAAACTGTCGAAGCAGTATGAAGTTGTTATTGGACGAGAACCTTTCTCGTCGATTGGTTCCATTCCTGCAACATACCTATCCCGGTACCTCACAAATAGCCTTGCTTGGCCTTAATGGTGCTGATGACCGTCAAATTTGGTTGTATGCCAAGCAGCACAACTACGCTATTGTGACCCAAGATGCCGACTTCCATGAACAAAACCTGCTATATGGCGGGCCACCTCTGGTTATTTGGCTAAGGTGTGGCAATAAGCCAAAGCAGGTTATCTTAAGTAAACTGTTAAATCATCAATCTGATATTGAAACTGCCGAATCTGATCCTGCAATCTGGTGTATTGAAATTCATTAGTTCTATTGTTTTGAGCTTGTTTCTTTTTCTGCACGTAACTTTTCTATCAATGCTTCCAATTCATCCTGCCACGGGAATCTTTCTGCTTTGGTTGGATCATACACTGGTAAATCCGGCGCTGGTACCTCCAGTTTATTCAGTAAAGCTTTAGCTTGATCTAACTCCCATCGCCATACATGAGGTTCACCATCTGCCCAAGCCCATTTGTAAGCTGACAAGGCATGTTTTTTGGCTTGTTTAATATCGCCAATGGCAAGCCATAATTCGGCAAGGCTTAAGTGATCTGCATCTGATGCTTCAGCCAACCGTTGGGCTTCTTGCTGTGGGTCAGGTAATAATCCAATGTGGTAACGAGCTAAGGCTAGCTTGGCTTCCGAATCCGATGCTGATAAACCAACTTCGTGAGCCATACGTGTGGATTCTAATAGACTGTTAATTGCCAATTGATATTGCTTGCGAATCAAATGCCAGTGACCTCGCAGTAGGTGCAATCCTCGAATACAGTTTCTGTCTTTTCCTTTTTTTGCAAGCAGCTCACTTTTTGTTAGGTCATCGTGAGTTAATTTCCCTTGATAGAAGTTTAATTCGGCATAGTAGAATTCTGCAAATCCTGAACGGTAATGTCTTCTGGACTGACTTTCGCTTCTTTGGTGGAAAAATGGCCATATCGACTCTGCTCCCTCCCATTGTCCAACTCCAGTAAGTTGACGAAATTGATATAGTCTAAAAGAAAACAAATGAGATGCATCATCAGTTACAGTGGCCAACTCTAGCCCTATAAGGATACATTGGATTTGTTTTGCCAATTGGCTTTTGCCGTAAAAAATATCTGATACGTTAAACAAGAAAAGCAGAATAAGGTCTATATTCAGTTCCTTTAGCGCCATAAATACACCAGCATTTGTTGCTTTTAAAGCATACTCAACCTCGCCTACCGCACCTAGTGTTTGGGCTGCGTAAAAGGTTAGTCCCATTTGCTGATTAATGTCATTAACATTGGGTTTATTATCCCAGCCATTAGGGAAAAATGAACGTAAAATGGCCAAGCTTTCAGCGTGTGCGTTTAAATTGACGCTCAGAGTACTATATAAATCGTTTAGGAAACCATTCGTGGCCTTGTCTAAGCTGCCCATTTGAATTTGTGTACGGACAATCTGGAGGACTTGACTAACATCCCCAAGACTTTCGGCTTCTTCATAGGGATTATGGGCCTGATTAGAAAAGTGGTCTACAACCAGCGTACCATAGCATTCCTTATCTGTTTGGTTCATTTCACCTGTCATTATTCCACGGATGACAGGATGGAGGTCATAACACTTGCTTTGGTGGTCATATTGCATTAACCCTCGTTTCTCAATATTGCTAATGGTAGCTTGTAGTTCTTGTGTTGCAGTTATACAGTCTTTTGAATTCCGCCACGTATTGAGTGCTTGCTGATATTGGTGGAGTTCTTCGTTATATTTCTTAATTTGACTATCCGTAGTTAAAATACTGCCAAAAATAGTTTCTTTAGGATCCTTTGGTACTTCGATATTTTCAGGTGCTGGAGATAGGTGTGGGTTAAAAGCACTTAAAGTCTCAAAATCTATGGCTTCTGATAACAGTGCCAATGTAGATAGCAATTGCCGACTTTTATCATCAAGGGCTTGAAGTGCCGCTTTAAGAATATGGTTTCGTTTTTGGACTAAATCAAGTTGTCCAAAATTAAGGTTGCCGCCACTGCCCGGGTCAACTTCCCATTGGTCGAAGTTACCCCTGTCAGGTAAGTAATCGTTGACGAGTCCAGCCAACGCACCAATCACAAGTGGATGACAATCGCAGTGTTTTTGTAGGTAGCTACGAATCGCAATTGATTTTCCACTAATGCCACAACTGCGGATTAGAGCCTCGGCATCAGCCGGGCGAAGCCCGGAAAGTCGTTCACGTAACACGCCTGGAATAGGCTGGCTTGAATTATTTAACAGTACACGGGGAATGAGCCGCGAGCTGATGAGAATTTTAGAAGGATTAGCAGCGGCTAAGAATCGTAGCAACTCATCATCTTCGGGGCGTATGGCTTTACATGGGTCCCGGTCACTGATTTCATCTGTTTTACCCGCATCATCATCCGATAGCTGTGCTGCATCAATTCGGTGGTACGCCACAAGAATGCGTTCTAAACCATCAAGGATAATTAACCAAGGTTGTGCTTGGAGTAAAGGCAGCAGTAATTTAGTTAACTGATTCATGTTTATTTTCTGAAACTCAGACAGTGGCTGATGGGTAATATAAGCTAGTGCACGGCGACAAAAGTCTGTCATCACCGCGCCTTTATCGTAAAACGAATACCAAAAACGACCTGCCCAATCTTCGCGGGTATTTACCGCATGATTCTCTACCCATTCCCAAGTCAACATGCTTTTACCTGTGCCGCCAATAGCTTCAAATAACAGCACTGGGTTTGGGTCAGCCGGAGACGCCCAATCGTCCAAGATATCAAGCTGGGCTTTACGACCGACAAATTTATGGGAACCTATATAGCGAGACTCTGCATAGAATGCGGGCGGGTGGGGAATAAGTGGTGTTGTACTTTTGGTTATATTCGTTGGAGCAGTGTTTTGTTCTGGGTTTGTAGGTGCTGGCTGAACCAGTTCCTTTAGGTATTGGGCAAGTTTCGCTACAGCATGAATTGCTTTTTCGGTAAAAACCCCAACGCTGTCAAATATCACATAAATACGGCCTTGTTTGGCTCTTTGGCGATATTCTTCAAGCTTTTCCAACTTTTCACCATCAGTTTCAAAATCGCTTCTTTTACCTGGGTGATCTTCGCCCATAATAAAAACCAGCGTAGGTAACCCAAGCGTTTGCGCCTCTTCAAATTCAAGGCGGCTAGCCGAATAGCCGAGGGGATTGCGTTTATCGCATTGCGGTGGTTCGCCATATCGATGGCTGATAAGCCCAATATAGGCTCGGCTCTTGCGTACCATATTCAAAGAAGAAGAGATAACATCGTCATCTGGTATGGTGACATAATCTTCCATCCCGATAGCAAACATTTCTTGTTTGCGTAGCGCCGTCATCAGCACTTCACGATGCACTTGTAAATCAGCAAAGGTACTTGAAACCATAACGCCGTCATAACTTTTCGGTGAGTGCGCGTTTTTATCAGCCATTAAACTTTTCCTTCATCAGCAATATCCCGGTCAATACCCCAGTATGTCGAATATAACAACACAGGCGGGTCGGCTATGCAAACTCAATGATGAATAGGCTCGGCAAAATATACGTGGATAAATCCAAGAGCTACAAAAGAGAGTTAATTGCTCAGAAAACAAAAAAGGCAACCCGAAGGTTGCCTAAATAGAGGTGTTAAAGTTAAAACGGCTGTTTAAGGTGTGGCAGTCAAGTTAAGTGTAATGCCTGCTGCTGTTGAGTAACCATTCAAATCCATGTAATAAGTGGCAGCTGTTGGGTTAGGAAAGCTACATGACTCGTTGTTACCCGTTTTGTATGGACGACAATCATAAGATGAAGTCGTTGACTCGCGGCCTTTAGTCACAAACAAATCTGCATCACCTGTACCACCTGAGATAGCGATTGTTAAGCTTGAGTAACCTGCTGGTACGACGTATGTATAACGTTTCCATGCACCTGCACTGACCGAAACATTGCTGGCCGTTACATTGATTGGCTCAAGTGCTGGTGCCGGTGCTGTGAAGCTGGCTGTTAAGTTTACACTGGCAAAGTTGCTGTAAGGCTTAAGACGTACGTGGTATGTACCACCTGTGTTGGTTGTTGTACAAGCTTCGGTGTTACCACTTTCGTATGGACGGCAATCGTAGCTGCTGTCAGTCGGTGCAGAACCAAATTTAACATACATGTCAGCATCACCCGTGCCACCGCTCATGTTGAACTTGATGTTGGTTGAACCCGTTGGTACTTCAATAGTGAAGGTCAATTCTGAACCAACGTTGGCGGCAAGGCCAGTTTTGGCTATGCCATTTTCAAGTGTGTTGTTGCTTGGTGGCGTAGTCGTTGTTGGACATGCGCCAACACCTACTGCACACCATGCTGTTTCAACAGCTGTTTTTTCTGTTGCACCGTACAAGTCTTGAGCAGACTGTGCAGTGGCAGTACGCGCTTCATCAAAGCTGGCGTTTGCGGTCATATAAGTGGTCAGGGCACGATAGAAAATCTGCTCTGATTTGGCCAATCCAATCTGTGGCACCTGTGCAGTTGACTTGCCACGTGGGTGAATACCACCGTCTACCAACAATACATAGGCAAGGTTGGCAATACCAGAGTTCAAATGTACACCACCTCTATCGTTTTGATTCGAAGGCGCATTGGTGAAAGGATAACGCTCAGGATACCAATCTTTTGATTGACCATCTTGCGTTGGGTTGTGCATATATCGCAAGGCATCGCCCGCTGTATTTGGAGTATAAACGTCTGCGCCCAATAACCAGCTTGGTTGGCTTGAATTTCTGCGGTACGCGTCAGAAGAGACACCCATGATGTCTGCAAAAGCTTCGTTCAATGCACCGGAAGCGTTTTGATAAACTAAAGCGGCGGTATATTGAACCACACCGTGGGTTAATTCGTGGCCGATAACGTCAAAGCTGCCGGTCAAATCAGTAAATGTTACGCCATCGCCATCACCGTACATCATTTGATAACCGTTCCAGAAAGCGTTGTTGAGCTTGTTGCTCAAGTGAACGCTAGACTTCATGGTCATGTCGTTGTTGTCTATACCGTTACGGCCAAACTTCTCTTTATAGTAGTCATACACTTTTGAAGCGCCGTCATGGGCCGCTTGAGCCGATGATTCACCACAAGATTGCGTGTTGGTACACAACAAAGTGCCCGGTGCCTCTTCTTGCTCTTCGTTGTCCAGGGTAAAGGTTTGATAGTTTTTGGCAGAATGAACTTGAGCGTGTCTGGCCAACAAGTCTTGGCTGTAAGCATCAAAGAACACGATGTCACGACCGAAATCTGCGCCTTTGTCCCAAGTCACTTCCATTTTCCAGGCTAATTTTGTTTCGCCGCTCATTGGCAGGTATATGTAGGCTAATTCTGGTTGGACGGTTACTTCGCCTAAGCCTTTGGCCAATTTGGCTGCGTGTTCTGCACCCCTAGCTTTTGACTGCATCATGTGCACCGTCATTTCTGGTGCGGCGTTTACTGCCAAGTTACCTGACACTGCATAGATGTTTGATGGCGTATGTTCGCCGACTAAGCCATTGTTTGAATCTTGAACGATATCAGCATGCACAATCATGCTGGTACCATAAACTGTTAAACCGTTGATGGTTTGTTCCATTCGGGTGTGACGTTTACCCAGTTTATCAATCCACTGCTGTGACACCGAAAAGTCTTCGTTGCCATTGGATTGATAAACCGTCTGTGTTGATAAAACTTCCTTTAGTGCTGCTACCGTGGTGTTGGCAGTGGCTCTACCCATATCTCCAGTTACAAATGAAGGTGTGCCGGCGTTGGTCATGTTTTTAACAGTAATGTCTGAACTTGCCAACGCCATGGTCGACGCTGACGCCAGAATGACTGCAATGCTTAGTGTTAAAGGTTTTAATCTGTTCATTATTTGATTCCTGTATATAGTCAACTTGTAATGTCTGAGTGTTTAATCACTCTATTTTATGGCTGTTTTGTCTGGTCTGGCCAGAAAGTGAAAAGATAATAGCAAGAATCTTTTATTGTTACAAGTTAGTAACATTTAAACTATCCAGTAACATAGTTAGAGTAAATACGTTATTTAGTGTTCGAAAAACAGCCTCTTTATAGGCTGGTTTTTAAGTGCTGGTCAGACCTCTATAGCGCTAATTAATCCTTTACTGGCAGAGGGTTAGCTTAATTTATAAATAGGTTGTTAATTAGTCAGTTTGAGTGGCTTTAAAGGTGAAAATACAACAAAGTGACAAAGTCAGTGATGTTGTTTGAGCAGCGGTATTAATTTGTCGATTAAGACATAAAAATGATTACTATCAGATGTTTAGAACAGATTTTTTGGTGAAATAGGTTTTATTTTACTTTTTCTTATAACATTTTGTTATAAGCGTCAGTCGTGGGTTTTCGTTCACTTTTTGATTGTTTTTAAGTCGATATCTTATTCGTCGAACATGGGTTTTTTCAAAAATGGCTCGCCAAATGCATTACTGAGTGAATCAAGTTAAACATTTCGCATATTAAGAATAACAGGGCTTTCAAACGGAAAGGGGAATTACCATGAACTTAATTGATTCTATATTCAAGGGTATTACCGACGATGACGAAAGTATTAAAATGCCTATCAAGTCTGATGAATCGATAGTATCTGTCACTATGTCCAGTCCTTCGTGTATAAAACATCTCCCATTTATTTTAAAAAGCACAACTAATCAAGAGGTTATAGATCTGCAATTGGACGCTGCAGCCGTGACAGTAAACTTGGAAGAGTAGGGCGTGTTGAGCTTTCGTTGTAAATGAAAAAATCCCGCAGCAACAACATAGGGTAGATGAGGCTGGCCGACAGCCTCTTGCTGCGGGAGTGCTCTTGACGGAGCAAACTCAAGTTCTGACTCGGGTGGCGACTACGCCTTGTGTAAACTGGATCACCTCTTGACCCGTTAATGGTTCTTTGCAGCGAAACTCAACAAAAACCAATCTTATTTTACCGATATTTTCAATTCGGTGCTCTGTCATGATGGGGATCAGTTCTGCTTGATGGCGTTTGAGCTGGCGGGTTTCACTGCCTATAGTCAATTTGGCCACGCCGGATAATACAATCCAATATTTTCGTTGGTGGTAATCCATAAATGACCCTGTCTTTTCACCTGGTTGAAGGGTGATCTCAGCCGCTTTGTAGGATGGCGTTGCAGGGCCTCTTATGGCATTACTCGAGGGGCGAGGGCTAGAAATGGGCATTTGCTCAATGTGGCGAATCGATTGTCTGGCCACAATGACGCTGTTATCGGCTTTTTGGACCACCATCAAATCGTTGTTGCCGATAAAGTTGATGAACAAGGCGTGTTGATTGTTTGGGCTTTGAAGATGTAGCATAAGCGATACTCCTTGAGGTTATATAAAGGACTAGCTGGTGCCCATCCAGAAACGCAGTTTCTATCTGCTAGTTGGCAGGATGGGCGCTATGCAGCGAAGTCGTAAAGCCTATTTTTCAATAGGTTGCGTTGTCCATCCTAAACAAACTGACAGCAGCGCTTGCGCAAAGTCGGTGTTTTAGGTGGTGCGGCATTCCGATGGACACTAGCTGGCCATTCTCAAAGGAATGGGTTGATTTAATAGGGGTTGCTCGTAACCCTCGGGATTTTGTAGTTGCCAGCGCCAGGCATCTTGTAGCATTTGTTGCAGGGTGCGTTTGGCTTGCCAGCCCAGTTTTGCTTTGGCCAATTCGGCACAGGCCCAACTTTTGCCGATATCTCCCTCACGCCGGGGGTGAATGGTGTAAGGGATGGTTTTTCCACTGGCCAATTCAAAGGCGGCGATCATTTCGAGCACCGAATGGCCCCGTCCGGTGCCGAGGTTGAAAGTGTGCAGGCCAGGATGCCCGGCAATAAAATGGAGCGACTTTTGGTGCGCATCAGCCAAATCGACTACATGAATGAAATCGCGGATACCTGTACCGTCTGGGGTATCGTAGTCGTCACCAAATACCGCTAACTGTTCAAGTGAACCCATGGCAACTTGCGACAGATATGGCACCAAATTGCTCGGTAAACCTTGCGGGTCTTCACCAATCAAACCACTGTAGTGGGCACCGATGGGATTAAAGTAACGTAATCGGGCGATTGACCAGCGTGAATCGGTAGCATGCAGGTCTTCGAGTATTTGCTCAATCATCAATTTAGTACGGCCATAAGGGCTGGTGGCCTGTGTTGGCATGTTTTCAAGCACAGGCACGCTGGCGTTGTTTCCATAAACAGCGGCCGAAGAACTGAACACCAAATTGAATACATTGAAGCGGCTCATAGTTTGGCAGAGCACCAAAGTACTGGCGATATTATTGTGATAATAAGCCAGTGGATCGGCCACTGATTCTCCAACCGACTTTGATCCGGCGAAATGGATCACCGCTTCTATATTGTGGCGCTGAAATATTAGTTGCAACAATTGACGGTCTTGTACGTTTCCTTGATAAAAACGCGGCATTTCGCCAGTGATGGCTTCAATGCGCCTTAACGGCTCAATGGTCGAATGGGATAAATTGTCGATGATCACCACGTCATGATTTTGTTCGATTAACTGAACTGTGGTGTGGGCGCCTATATATCCGGCGCCACCTGTTACCAATATAGTCATAACTACTCCAGTGTTTGGGATGTTATGAATCATTTTGCATAGCGTGGGCCAAGTTGTTCTGCGGTGTTATTGGGGATTTTGACTGGTTTTACGCCAAGCGAGTGACTAAATGGACCCAATTTATCGCAAAACTATGGTGCAATGGCGTTTGGCTTTGCAATTTGCAAAGAGATATGCGGTTTGTTGTTTTGTGCAGGGTAATATAAAAGGTGGCAAACTAAAAAAGGCACCCAAGGGTGCCTTTGTTCAGCTTAGGTCCTGTTGCTTAAAAAAACTCTCCTGTGAATCCATGCATTGAATAAACCGGCCGATATGTAACTTGTTACACAAACGCTGAGGTTGACCATGCAGGCCAAGCAATACCATGGTTCGTCTGCGGCGTTTGATACGTTTGTAGATGTAGACCAACATGCCTATCCCCGACGAGTCAATATGCTGAGTCTTGGACAAGTCAAACAGCAGGGTGTTGTCGACTTCAAGTGTAATTTCTTCGAATGTTTTGCGAACGGACACAATATTGGCCGCAGTGAAATGTCCCTCCACCGACAGTATCAAATGACTGTTAAACATTGTTTTCTTTATCACCATGGCAATACCCCATCGAGTTATAACAGGCTGAAAAAGTCTTTAAATAGGCTATTGCAATCAGCAAGGCGTATACCAAAAGCGAAAAAATTCTTTTATCTCTTTGTTTTTACGAAATTATTCTGATTTTAACCAGTGATGTTCGAGTCTTGCCGTGGCGGTTAAAGTTGCAGAATGCGATATTACATTGCAACTTGCGAGGATTGATTATGTGCCCAAACCCAGGGTGCACTCGTAAGTAACTGATTATTATGCATAAAAATAGTTTGTCACATTGGTGTAAATCCTGCTCAAGGACTTGTGGTTTAAAAACTCTGGATCAAATAAAAATGAATAGAGCAGGACATAAGGGCGTGACAACCAATGCAGGAGAACATTGATGAACAACATCACAATACAAGTTGTACAACACCTTTGCCCGGGCGGTATAGAAACCATGGCACTGGATTTACAGCAGTTTTCAAACGCGCCCGAACAATGTTATATCGTTAGCCTCGAAGGGGAAGCCGAGCAACTGTTTACACGTTGGCCTAGATTAATTGCGGTTCAAGAGCGATTAATTTTTTTAAACAAGCCGCCGGGGCTCAGCTGGCAAACGTTGGTCAGGCTGGTTGAAGTGTTTAAACGGCTTAAACCTGACGTGGTGCATACTCACCATATCGGGCCGTTGTTTTATGGGGGCATTGCGGCCAAAAAAGCTGGGGTAACTAAGGTAGTTCATACCGAGCATGACGCCCTGCACCTGAAAAAATTCAAGCGCCGGGTTTTGGCTCGGTTATTGTTGAAATTTGTCGACCCGGTATTGGTGGCCGATGGCGTGGTGGTGGCCGATGAACTGGCGCAACAACTTAAATACGGAAAAACCCGGATTATTCAAAATGGCGTTGATATCAACCGTTTTTGTCCGGGCAATAAATTGGCGGCCAAAAGGAGTTTCAACATGCCTGAAAATGCACTGCTCATTGGGTCGACCGGACCGTTGGACAATGACAAAGGCCATATTTACCTGCTCAAAGCGATGAAAAGCATGCCTAGCAACGTGGTATTGGTGTTGGCTGGCGGGGGCGAGCAGCAAGATGCACTGAAACATTATGTTTGGCGTCATCATTTGGTGGGACAAGTGTATTTTGCGGGTGAGGTGGATGATCTGCCGTTGTTTTACCGGGCCATTGATATATTTTGTCTACCTTCGTTAAAAGAAGACGTACCGTTGTGTACGCTCGAAGCCCAAGCGTCTGGTGTGCCGGTGGTGGCCTCAGATGTTGGCGGCATCAAACAAACTTTGTGCCCAGACAGCGGTAAGCTGTTTGAAGCCGGTAATGTGGCACAACTGACCAGACAACTGCAAAATACCGTCGTACTGCTGCAACGCGAAGTAGCCATGCCACAGGTTTTTGGTACGGGTTATCCAATGTATCAACAACTACGTGAGAAATATCATGCTCACATGGGGGCGGATTGTTCGGTGGGCCAAATGACTCGGCAGTTTGTAACCGATCATAACGATGTACATACGATGGTGAGTCGGTATAGAGGGATTTATTCTGGGGAAGTAGTGTGACGTGGGGTTGGGGGTCGTCGCGGGCGCGACGAAGGGGGGGGGTGGACGGCTA
>JABSOG010000479.1 GCA_013216025.1 Algicola sp.
ATCCGTTACAGGGTTTTTGGACTTGGGGTGGCGGGTTTCTGTCTAAGATGGGTTTTAGCGATTTTGCCGGTTCGGGCATCGTGCACATGGCAGGTGCTGCGGCTGCATTGGCTGGCGTTTTGTTGTTGGGCGCACGTAAAGGCAAATATGGTAAAAATGGGGAGGTTAACCCTATTCCCGGTTCAAATATGCCACTGGCCACGCTGGGCACCTTTATCTTGTGGATGGGCTGGTTTGGTTTTAACGGTGGCTCGCAATTGATGATAGCCGATGCTGAGAACGCCTCGTCTGTTGGCAAAATTTTTCTGAACACCAATACCGCAGCGGCTGCGGGTGCGGTTGGTGCATTAATACTGAACAAACTAACTTGGGGTAAAGCCGATTTGAGTATGATCTTAAATGGTGCATTGGCCGGGCTTGTGGCCATCACGGCCGATCCTGTTTCGCCAACGCCGATTATTGCGACTTTGATTGGTGCTATTGCCGGTGGTCTGGTGGTTGGCTCTATTGTCTTTTTAGACAAAATTAAAATTGACGATCCCGTTGGTGCCATTTCGGTGCATGGCGTGGCCGGTTTCTTCGGTTTGATGATAGTGCCGCTGAGCAATGTTGACGCCACTGTGTTGATGCAACTCTATGGTGCCTTTGTGATTTTTGCTTGGGTTTTCATCGCCAGCGCGTTGGTGTGGGGCGCTCTAAAAGTGACGATGGGCATTAGGGTCAGTGAAGAAATTGAGTTTGACGGGGTAGATATGTCCGATTGTGGTGTGGTGGCGTATCCGGAATTTATTTCTGTTAAAAGTTAAGGGTTATTTCTGTATATATTAAAAGGTAAACAGGCTATAATCGTTATAGGTAATTGTTGATATCGGTACTTGTTCATGTCCAGCTCATACTTTTTGATCAACGATGAAATTCGTTTTTATTTTGAAAGTCCGACAAAATCCCTGTACCTTCATCAACAAGAACTTCACCTCACGCCTAGAGAAGCGCAGGCCCTGCAATTCCTGCTGGATAATCGCGATGGCACCATTAAGCCGGACGATTTGGCGATACACCTTTGGGGAGAGGCTTCGGTTAATGTCGATTATGCCAACAAAAAAAGTCAGGCCATTAATCTTATCTCTAAGGTCAGGCGCCGGTTCGAAAAATTGGGCTACCGTGTCGAGTGGCTGAAAAATCAGGGGAACAACGGTTACAAGGTCAATTGTTCGGTTGATTTTATCTCAAGCGAAGTGCTTCGCCAGCAATCGATTGAGCGCAAAGTCGACTTGGAGAAAAAGCAACAGCGCTATAAACTGGTGAAATACAGTGGTTTTTCGGTGTTGTTGACGGTGCTGGTTTTTGTGCTGTTGTATTCGGTTTTTGCTAAGTCTTCGATTGATATTGATAATGTCTCGCCATTGCCGCCGCTAAGCGGGATCTCAGTTGAACCCAATTTGTCACCTGACGGCAAAGCCGTGGCCTTTTCGTACCAATCGAGCGATGAGCAGGCGCAAATTTACGTTAAAGTGGATTCGGATATCAATTATCGCCTATTGACCAGTGGCTTTTTGGATCAGGGGCCGGTTTTCTCTCCGAGCGGTAAGCGTTTGGTGTTTCATCGATTGTCTGAGGCGGGCTGTGAAATTCGCATGTTGAGTCTAGATGAAGACTACAACCTCACTGACGTCGACCGTAAAGTGGCCGATTGTAGCGTTTATACCGCTTATTCCAGCATCAGTTGGGTGTCTGAATCGCTGTTGCTGTTTACCAATCGAACGGCTGAAGAATCTCCCATGCAGGTTTATCAAGTCTCCCTAAAATCAGGTAATATTACCCCTTATTTGGCGATCGACTCTATTGATTACTATGGTGCCGGTTATTATTTTGTTAGTTATGACAGCAACAAAGAAACGTTATTTGTACTTGATGGCGAAGATTGGGGCACCACCCAAATCTATCGCTATGGCAAAGATAAAAAACGGGTTTTGCTGAAAACGATTAAAGGGGTGGTTAAAAGCATTACGTTGATGGACAACAAAGTGGTTTTCAGGGATATCAATAATCAGCTCAAGGCGTTTCGCGTTGATGATCCCCTGGACGTTGAAGTGATTTATTCGAGTCCACTCAGTGCTATCAGTCATCCTCATATCAATGTCACTGGCAGTACCATTGCTTACGCCAAGGGCAACTTTTACAAATCCAGTATTTTTCGATATGACTTGAAAACGGGTGTAAGGCACGAGGTTATGGCGGCGACAGAAAGGTTAGAATTACCCAAGGCGACTGACAAAGAAGTGCTGGTAGTGGCTAGAGCCGAGGGTATTTATCAGATTTATGTATACGCCAACAATACCCGAACTCAGTTGAGTAATTTCAAGGTTAACCACAATATTATCAATTATGCTTCGTCACCCGACAAGCGTTGGCTGGCGATTTACTTTGCCGATGGCACTCGGTTATATCGAAGGGATCAAAAGGGATTAATAGAGGTTGAGTGGTTTAAGCGTTTGACCCATCCTGGCTTTTCGCAAAGCAGTCAGCGTTTGCTGCTGTCACAATTACAGGACTTTGATAGTGGCCAAAGTCGCATTGTTGAATATGATCTGTCGCAGTATCACCAAACAGGCAAAGTTGAATCCACGGATATTACAGTTAAAGATGCCGCTTTTGGTGCCTATTGGGACGATGGTTTCATTTATACGCCTTCGGACAAAAAGGGTCTATATCGCCTTAAAGTAGGCAAAATGACCGTGATAAACGAAACTATAGAACCTGCTTCACCGGACAGTTTTTGCTTTACAGATACCCATGTTTATCTGTTGACCCAAGATCATAAAATAGTGGGGGTTGAACTTCAGACCGGTGCAGTCACGGTACTGCCGGATATCCTTTATGGCGACTTTTCAATCAGTCAAAATTCGATCTTTCATTTAGAACAATCTGCCGGGCACATGGACATTATCGTTGGTGATATTATTAAAAACAGGATCTCTTACAACAACCTCTAAACTAGTTTTCATCCGGAAAAAGACGTCCATGGTCTTTTTCCGTCACCGGCTCCGTCGAGCAACAGCAGCGGCTGCCGGTAGAACTTCGCCTCACATTTCAACAACAGCAGCGGCTGCCGGTTGAAATGGCAGGTCATCCATGACCTGCGCCGCTGAATTTTGTTGTGAATATATAAACGTTGATGTCTCAAATATTATCAATAGCGATAGGCAAACTTATGCCTGTTGGATGATGTCAATTAAATATCGATATTAAAACGGCAAACACTCTTACTTTTTCCTTACCTGATATTTTTACCTGTATAGGCTAAATAAATAATTTATCCTTAAATAAACCTAAGTAAATCAATAGCATCTTTAAAAATCACTAAAAAAAATATGGTTCTATATGGATAGATGTTTCATCTTTTTTATCGACATCAACATATTGCGTCCTGTCAGCTGCCACCAACACAGTTGAAAGCCAATACCCTTTTACCCATCTGGTATTGACGTTTGAATTGCAGGATTCAGGGATGATTTGCTGCAAGCTTGAGTTGAATGTAAAAGTTTCGGAGAATCGAAGTGAAGTTAAAAGAATTATTGATTGCCTGTATATTGACCTTACCTTTTGTGGCTTTTGCCACAGAACTCAAATCAGGTGCTAAAAAAGTAACACCGAGTAAAACGAATTCAGCGCAAAGCAAAACACCAAAAACTGACTCGTTGTATAAATTCAAGCAAACCAAAGCGCGTTGCGAACCTTATCCCAAGTGTAAATAGCTCTCTATTAACGTAAAAAAAACCTGCTGAGTATGAGGGACATGGATGTCCCTCGTATTCTTCTTAGAACGACCCACTCGTATTACCACTACCCGTTGCCGGAATTTGGTAACTGTTATTGCTGCCCGATTGCCATTGAACTGCGCCGCCGTGCTTTTTAATACATTTCCACTGAACCGTTGTGTTGCCCGGCAATGACACTGTGCCTGTCCAAGTCGGATAACTGCTTGGCGAGAGTTTAACCGCATTATCGGTGTTCCAACTGCCCAACTCGCTGTCGCTGCCAACCGCATAAACGTCTTGACCCATCACGGTGTAACCATTGCTACAGCTGAACGTGACACTCACATTACCCGATTGCGCTTGGGTTTGTTCGACCCAAACGGAAAATGAACCGCCATTCACTGGGAATTGTGCCCAGCCGTCGGTGTTGCTGGTTATGGTTTCGCTGCGATTGCCACTAACATCAACAAAAGCGGTGTTGGTCCGGCTGACATTCATCCACTTACTGCTGGTACCAGCGTCTGTCATGATCACGGCCATGGCTTTGGGGTGGGTGGCATCGCCAAGGCGAGTCCAGCCGATTACATCGCTGTGGTCGAGGTAATCGATTTGCTGTCCGTAAGCGTAGTTTTTACGGGCATCAAGCAGTTTGTCTATCACGGCCTTGTGGCTGTTGATGGTGATTTCGGTGTTGCTACAATTGTTGTCAGACGTGGTGTAGTTGGCACCATAGTAGTCAGCGTGAAAAATATTGGGGTAACCTTGCTCTCGCAGCAATATAAAGGCGTAAGCTATGGGTTTGAACCAGTCCTGTACGGCAGATTCTAACGCCTGACACGGTTGTGTGTCGTGGTTATCGACCAAAGTTACCGCAAGGCCGGGCTGTTCTTTCATTAGGGTGTTGTCGGCAAGTGTGGCCATGTTGTAACCGCCACCAGAGCTGGAGGCAACATGAAAGTTCATGTGCAGCGGCGCATCAAACAAAGACATTCGCCCGCCAGTTGCGCTGATAAAGTCATGCAGTTTCTGTTTGTCGTAGCTCCAGAATTCGCCCACGGTAAATAACGATTTGCCAGTTTCGCTGCGCAAGTGATCAAGCCAGTCGTTGAAAAACGCGTACTTGATGTGTTTGACCGCATCAAGACGGAAGCCGTCTATTGAGGCAAAATTAATATACCATTGGCCCCAATCTTTAAGCTCTTGCACCACTTCGGGGTGGTCCATATCCAAATCGGCAAACATTAGGTAGTCATAATTCTGGTTTTCGGTGTCAACCTGCCAATCCCAGCCTTTGCCGGTACCTCTGAACTTGAAAATGTTGCTTTCATTTAAGTTTTGCGCCCAGTCAACGCCGTCAAAGTGATACCAGGACCATTTAAAGTTTGAGTATTTATTGTTGCGTACGGTAAAGTCGAATTTGGTCCAGGCGTCGATTATTACGTCACCACCAAACTCGTAGTTGCGATCATTACGGGCGACCCTTGTGGCGGTCACCGATTCAGTTTCATCGGCACCGCCCCGGTGGTTGAATACCACATCGGCGTAGATTTCGACGCCAACAGCGTGGGCGGCGTTGATTGCGGCCAAATACTGGTCTTTGGTGCCATATTTGGTGGCAACGCTGCCTTTTTGGTTGAATTCACCCAAGTCGTACATGTCGTATACGCCATAACCGACGTCAAGGCCACCACTGGCGCCTTTGTAGGCGGGCGGTAACCACAATGCTGTGATGCCAACGGCGGCTAAATCAGGGGCTTGTTGTGCGACTTCATTCCACAACACGCCTCCACCGGGAGTGTACCAGTTAAAATACTGCATCATCACGCCGTTGTCTGCGGATGCGGTCGAATTCATCAACAAGGCAAGGGCGGTCGCGGTAGCTGTTTTGAAAGGTATAGCGCCTTTGAGTCGGGTAGGGCTTTTAGATTTTTTAAACATGTAAACGCCTTCTAATTATTTTGATTATGTTCAATTACTGAACAGGATTGGATTTCTTTTTCGTTCTGCCACGCAGTGGCACTTAATAAAGCTGCCTAAGCAGATTTATTCAAATCGTTGGTTGTTTATTGAGCAGTGAATACGTATGCACGGGTTATTTGCCCCATCTTGGTGCTGAATCACAGGTGTTGACCTACAATTAACAATAAATTAGCAATAGTTGAGCAATGAAAAATGAATAAAAACTTTGTCGATTCTCTTGAACTTGTGTTGGCACATGAAGGGGGTTATTCAGACCATCCCAGAGACCCTGGTGGGGCGACCATGAAAGGCGTGACACTAGCGGTATTTCGTCGTTTCTATGGCGCAAACCAGTCAAAAGAGGACTTGAAAAACATCACCAAAGAACAGCTGCAAGAAATTTACAAAATCGGCTATTGGGATAAATGTCAATGTGATGATTTGCCGCCCGGGGTTGATTACGGGGTGTTTGATGCAGCGGTCAACTCAGGACCGGGACGAGGGGTTAGATGGCTTCAGGGGGCGGTGAGTTCTGATCAAGATGGTGGCATGGGTCCGAACACCATGACTAAGGTGTTAGAGCACAATCCGCTGGATGTTATTGAAGATATGACTGACTTCCGGATCACCTTTTTACGACGATTGTCGACCTGGCCAGATTTTGGCAAAGGCTGGACACGCCGGGTAAGAGAAGTCCGTCAAATCGCGACGACACTTTGCAAAGACCAGACCCCCGAAGCGTCTGTTGTTACCCCCTCAGAAGATTTTGAAACCGTGCGAAAAGGCGA
>JABSOG010000480.1 GCA_013216025.1 Algicola sp.
CACCAACTCCTACACCAACTCCTACACCTACACCTACACCTACGCCAACTCCTACACCTACGCCAACCCCGGATCCAATACAAACCTTCGAAGAAAAGTTAATGGCACTGCCCGGCGTAACCATTGAACAGATAAACACGGCCTCCGGCCACTTTGACAAGTCTTACCGCATTGACGTCACCCAACCTGTCGACCACAATGACGCGTCAATCGGAACCTTTACTCAGCGGGTTTATCTACATCACGCTGATGACAATCTACCTGTGGTGCTTAATACTCGCGGATACCATGGTTCTAGCGGCATTCAAGAGTTGACTTACTTAACTGGGGCCAATCAAATTACCGTCACCCACCGATTTTTCAACAATGCCACGCCAGCCTCGCTCGATTGGCAGTATTTGTCGGTTGAACAGCAAAATGACGACTTGCACGCCATATTTGAACTGTTCAAACCGCTATACCCGAAAAAATGGGTCAGCACCGGGGCCAGCAAAGGCGGTATGACTGCTTTGTTCTATCGTAGCGCTTATCCTGACGACATGGATGCGACAGTTGCCTACGTGGCACCTGTAATGTTGGCTCATGAAGATGTGCGTTTTGACGAGTTTATTTTTAACACAGTCTCTGATGAAAGCTGTCGTAACAAGATCACCGACTTTCAGCGTTTGGTGTTGACCAACAGAAGTGCCATTCTGATGCGCCTCAACCCCGACCCAGCTGATTTCGACTTCCCGCTGAGTCGTGTGCTTGAATATGCGGTGATGGAATACCCATTCGCATTTTGGCAGTACGCCCCCAACGATTGTGACACCATTCCAACCGCCGATTCTTCAATAGCATCTATGGCATCTCATTTGGAGCAGCAAGCCACACTGAACTATTTCAATAAAAGTTTCGCCCTAGCCTATCGTTCTTTCTTCGTTCAGGCGTACAACGAACTGGGTTATTACGGTTATAAAGGCGAGCATTTGGCCGACTTGTTAGAAAACAGCGACCACAGCCCAATGGATTTTGCACCGGCTGATACCAGACGCACCTACGCGCCAACCAAAATGCAAGATATTGCCAACTGGCTGACCAACAGTGGTGAACAAATTATTTATATCTACGGCGGTGTCGACCCGTACACCGCAGCCGGTATTACGCCCAATGAGAACCTCAGTTCGTTTTCGTTGATACAACCGGGCGCATCACATGGCGTGCGTATTTCACAGTTGGACGAAAAGGCCCGAGTGGTTACAACGCTAGAGCAGTGGCTTGACATCAGCATCGGACTCAGCCAATTGAATAACGCGGCCAAAGCCAAAACAGACCCGGATACGCTTAGGCTAAAATTGAAGTAAAATCATTAAATTAGGAGCGATCGACGCTCCTTTTCCCCACGCCCCTCAGTTAGTTATTTTTATACTATAATAGAATTATCATCCCACGCTCAAGTAAAATAAAAAATGAAACTAAACGATATATCAATCGAACGTAAGATTTATGTTTTTAGCGCACTATTCGCCGGGTCTCTAATCCTCATTCAACTGTATCTAATCAGCAACATCAACCATTCGAACGAGGTTATCAAACGCCAGAATACCTCTCTCGATACTCAGTCCAATGCCGTCAAAGAGCAAGACAGCGCCATCGAAGCCCAAGGAAAGTCCCTTGAAATTCAAACGTTGAGCAACGAAATAGCGAACCAGTTTTCGCAATTCAGATATTGGCTGTACGATTTGTCCGTCAGCTGGTTGAACGAATCAGAAGATAATGCCGAAACCGTAAAAATCCAATTGTTCGCCAGTCTCGACAAATTGGCGAGCTTTGATGCACAGCGTGCAGCAACGGTCAGAACCCAGGTTGAGCAATTTTCCGACAAGATGTTCGAAGCAGTAGACGCTTATGTCGACGGAAATCGGGTAATGGGTAACGCCCTACTGGCCAGCGCCCGAGAAATTGGTCTGTCGATTGACCAGCAAATTAACGGACTGTTGCAACAGGCCACCAGTAGCAGCAATGCTAGCAGAGAACTAGTCAATCAGGCCAAAACCAGTCTCAGTGAAGCCGGTAAAAAACTCAATAACGCCTCTAAACAGGTCCGAGAGACCAACGATCAGTTATTTAACCTGTCAGTGGGCATGTTAATATTGGTTGCCATCCTTGGTAGCGCTTTTAGCTATGTACTGCGAAAGGCGATTGTGCCGGCACTGAAAATAATGAAATCCTCGATTGAGGAAATCGACAGCCTTTCTGACTTATCAAAACGAATCAATCTCAGCGGGCACGATGAACTCGGTGAAACCGCCTACGCCTTCAACCATATGTTGCAGCAATTCCAAGACATCGTCTCTCAGGTATTTGAAGCCAACAGCCAGGTGAATCAATCGATGAGCCGGGCCGAAGACATGATGGCAGACAGCAAATCATCAGTCGACAGACAACACGTTGAAACCGAAATGGTTGCAACGGCGGTCAACCAGATGTCCATGACCATCAATGAAGTGGTGCGCAACACCGAAGATGCAGCCAACGCCACCAAAGAGGCCGAAAATTACTCCAATGAAGGACGCGCCATTGTCGACTCAACCCGACAGGTCATCCAAACACTGTCCGATAAGATATCCGAGGTCAGTGACGTGATAACTCAGGTCAGTGATGCCAGCAGCAATATCGACGTTGTGTTGGATGTTATTCGCAGCATTTCCGACCAGACCAACCTGCTGGCACTCAACGCTGCAATTGAAGCCGCAAGGGCTGGAGAAGCAGGCCGGGGGTTTGCGGTGGTCGCAGATGAAGTCAGGGCGCTGGCACGACGCACCAATGAATCCACCGAACAGATACAGACGTTGATTGAAACCCTGCAAAGCGGCACCAGCAAGGCTGTTAAGGGCATTGAAGAAAGCAAGTTGCAGACCATTAAAGGAGTAGAACAGGCACAGAAAGCCGGATTGTCGCTGGTTAAAATCGACCAGGCAGTATCGCAAATCAGCCAAACCAACTCTCAAATTGCCAATGCTGCCAAAGAGCAGGCGATTGTGACCGAAGAGATTAATAAAAAAGTGGTGACCATCAATGACATTGCTTTTACGACTTCAAACAATGTCGCACAAACCTCCAGCTCCATTGGACAGCTCACCGAGTTGACTCATGAGTTAGAAAAGCAGTTGCGGCGCTTTAAGGTTTAAGGTTTAAGGTTTACAGTCGCTCCTGTGCGTCCATGCACCCGCGACATATGTACAGGACGTACGGTATTTCGCGATCACATTTGCACATGGAAGTGCTTATTAGAGCAATGCATGGAGCAATTGCCGAGGGATGTGAAAGAGCGATTCGCACATCCTTGTGCATCAGTCGCTCCTGTGCATCCATGCACCCGCGACATTCGCACATCCTTGTGCATCAAAAAAGGCTGTCACAAGACAGCCTTTTTTATTATAAAATCGCACCAAATAAAGCTAAACAGATTGATTAAAGCATACGATAACCTTCTACTTTCTCTAAAGGCTCTGATTTGTCAACCTCACCCTCCGGTATCTGCGCCTCGGGTTTAAAGTCGAGTTTAATATAAGGGTGGTCGGTCAATACCGTCACACTGAGCACGTCAATCAAGCGGTTGATTTGCTTGGCAATCAACCTCACCGTACGCTCATCGCCTTTGGTCTTGAGCGTCACTTGCGACAGGCTTCTGTCGATGGTTGGCACGACGTTAAGGCTTTCAATGTTCAGTGCCCGCTGTGAAAACAGGCCAATCATGTTTGACAGGGCACCGGGTTCGTTTTCCATCAGAATGGTTAGTACTTGTCTCATTAGGCTTTCTCTCCTCTTCTGATCCACATCTCATCGATGGCACCGCCTTTAATCTGCATCGGATAAACGTGCTCGTTTTCATCAACAATAATATCAACAAAGACCAGCCGGTCTTTCATCGCCATGGCTTTTTCAAGGCCACTTTCCAGTTCACTCATTTTTTCAATTTTAATGCCGACATGCTCATAAGCTTCAGCCAGTTTGACAAAATCAGGTAACGAATCCATATAAGAATGCGAATGGCGCTTCTCATACATCATATCCTGCCATTGTCTCACCATACCCAAAGAGCGGTTGTTCAATGAAATAATTTTAACATTAAGGTCGTGCTGTAAGCAGGTACCCAGTTCTTGAATATTCATTTGAATTGAACCATCCCCGGTGACACACACCACTTCAGCATCCGGGTAGGCCAGTTTGGCCCCCATCGCAGCCGGAAACCCGTAACCCATGGTGCCCGCACCGCCTGAATTAAGCCAACGCCGTGGTTTGTCAAAAGGATAATACTGGGCAGCAAACATTTGATGCTGACCCACATCTGACGCTACATAAGCCTCACCTTTGGTCACCTTGTACAGCGCTTCTATGACCGCTTGAGGTTTAATCACTTCGTCACTGGGTTGGTATTTCAGCGCAGATTCTTCGCGCCATTTATTGATTGATGCCCACCAGCTTGTACGCTCGGGGACCCGCATTTTCATAAATGCCATTTGGTCGATAACCTGCTCCAGTACATCATCAACTGAACCCACGATGCCGATATTGGCGTTGATGATTTTGTCCAAAATAGTCGAATCAATATCGACATGGATAATCTTGGCATCTGGACAGAACTTGTTGACATTGTTGACCACCCGATCGTCAAAACGGGCCCCCAAGGCAATAATCAAGTCGGCCTTGGCCATGGTTTTGTTGGCCACCACAGAGCCGTGCATGCCCAACATACCAACAAAGTGTGAATGAGTGCCCGGAATGCCACCTAATCCCATTAAGGTATTGGTCACCGGCGCATTAAGCTTTTCAGCAAACTCGGTCAGTAACTCAGAAGCATCGGCATTAACCACACCACCACCGGCATAAATTACAGGACGCTCTGCATGACTGAGTTTATTCACCACCTGTTCAATCTGGTCTTCGTTCACCACAGGTCTTGGATCGTATGAGCGTATGGTAATGTCACGGGGTAAGTGGTAAGGGTGTTTATGCAGCGGATTAACGATATCTTTGGGTAATTCAATAACGATAGGTCCCGGTCGCCCAGTTTTGGCCAAATACATCGCTTTGGCGATCATTACCGGGATATCGATGGTTTGACGACAATTATAACTGTGTTTGACAATGGTGCGGGTACAGCCGACGATATCTGTTTCCTGAAAGGCATCTTCACCAATCAAATGCCTCGGCACTTGACCAGCTAACACCACCATGGGAATAGAATCCATATAGGCTGTGGCAATGCCGGTCACGCAATTGGTCACGCCGGGCCCCGATGTTGCCAGCACCACACCAACCTTGCCTGTTGCACGGGCATAACCATCGGCCATATGGGTCGCCGCCTGTTCATGGCGCACCAAGATGTGTTCTATTTCAGTTTGCAAAAACAAAGCATCGTAAATATCAAGTACCGAACCGCCGGGATAGCCGAAAATATGCTTGACCCCTAAGTCTTGAAGTGACCGAACGACCATTTCGGCACCAGATAATAATTCTCTATTCATTTTATAACCATCTAAGTGTTGTAAAATCTAATGTTGTAAGAACAGCTGATAACCGGGGTTAACCGATTGATCTTTGTAGCTGTAACCCAGTTCTTTCAAAAAACGGTGAAATGCCAGCGTTTGATCTTCTGACACTTCAAAACCGGCCATTACCTGACCAATTGCACTACCGTGATTGCGATAATGGAATAACGAAATGTTCCATCGGTCTCCCAAGGTATTCAGAAACTTTTTCAGTGCGCCCAAATGCTCCGGGAATTCAAATTGATAAACTTTCTCTGTCATCGCCTTACGCGGTTTGCCACCGACCATGTAACGTACATGCTGTTTGGCAAACTCATCGTCAGACAAATCAATAAACTTATAACCCTGATCGCTTAATTGTTGCTTGATTTGCACCAACTCAGGCAGTCCTTTGGACAAACGCAAAGCGACAAAAATCTGCGCTTGTCGGTCATCGGCATAACGATAGTTAAATTCGCTGATCATGCGCTGACCCACGGTATCGCAAAAACGCCGAAAACTGCCTTTTTGCTCATCAATGGTCACCGCCAGCACCGCTTCGCTCTTTTCACCCAGCGCGGTGCGCTCTGAAACATAACGCAAGGTGTCAAAGTTCATGTTGGCACCAGACAAAATAGCCGCTGCGTGAACGTTTTCGAGCTTGTTTTGTTGCAGATATTTTTTAAGACCCGCCAACGCGACTGCGCCCGCAGGCTCAGCAATGGCTCGCACATCGTTGTAGATATCTTTAATAGCAGCACATATTTGGTCGCTAGAGACGGTGATCACCTGATCGCAGTATCGTTGTGCCAGCTCAAAGGTTTCATTACCAATCTGTTTAACCGCAACGCCATCGGCAAACGGTCCAACATAAGGCAGTTCAACCGGTTTGCCCGCAGCCAAGGCGACCTTAAGACAAGCCGACTCTTCAAATTCAACACCAATAACCTCTACATGCGGCAACAGCGATTTGATATAAACCGCCATACCA
>JABSOG010000481.1 GCA_013216025.1 Algicola sp.
CTTCGTCGAGCACTTCAGGAGAAAACTCAAACCAATCGCAAATATCCCCCCGGGTATCATAAGCCTTACGGGTATAGTCTTGATGTTTGTTATAAAAAGCGATCAACTTTTCGTTGGCGTGAAAACGCTCACCCCCCAGATGTTTAATTGCCACGCTGGTGCGGGGAAAAACCATGGTGGGTTGCTCAATAACCCCAGAATGATGAAAACGGGGATGTTCAACCGGCGCATGAAAACGACCAATGGTTACCATGTCACCGGCAAACAGCACTTGATTAAACTCTTTTACCGAAAATGGTTGTGAACTGTGCAAGAATATCCCTCATTTTGAGTGTAAAACCAGTTTAAACCAATTGAGCAATAATTTGAAAGAAACGTGTTTTTGGCCATGCTAAGGTGAAAATATGTCTCAACAACAACGGTTCTACTACAATGCAAAAAACACTGATATTCGCTTTGGCCCTGACTTTACTGCCCACCACATTACAAGCACAACCAAAACCCAAACCAATCCCCTGCTCAACCGAACAATACCGTCATTTCGATTTTTGGATTGGCAGCTGGGAAGTTAAAGGTGCCAAGGGCAAAGTGGTGGGTCACAGTGAAATCAAGCAAATCTTAAAAGGCTGCGCCATATCCGAGAGCTGGAGCAGCACCACGGGTTATAAAGGGGTGAGTTACAACTTTTTCGACAACGCCAAAGGCCAGTGGCACCAAACCTGGATTGGTGGCGGTGGTGGGGCATTATATCTAGATGGAAACCTTGAAGACGGCAAAATGGTGTTAAAAGGTCAAACGAAAGGCAAAGATGGCAAAATGACGATGCAAAAGATCAGCTGGACATCAATGGACGATGGCCGGGTCAGCCAGCACTGGGTAGTTTCAAAAGACGATGGCAAGACTTGGACTAACAGCTTCTTGGGTTACTATTCCAAGGTGGCTGAATAAACTGCGCTTATTCAAGATAAAAAAGATCTCAACACGGAGGCGCGGAGCCACGGAGAAAGAAAGAGAAGGGCAAAAAAGCAAAAACATGATGGTTGACAATGAACCTAATATACGGAAATAACCTACATTCTTTATGCTTTTAGTTGTTTTAATCTTTTCTCTTTCTTTACTCCGTGTCTCCGTGCCTCCGTGTTAAAGCTTTTGACCTTCAGGCCGCAGGCCGACCGAGCCGTAAGGCGCAAAAATTAAAGCGGGTTAACCGACCGTTTCGAAGAAGGCACGATCCGCGTTTGGTAACCCACTTCCGCTGGCTCCCACGAATTAATATCCATCGCTACCTGCTCACCAGTCTGAATATTCTTGACCTCATCAGTTTCACCAGCAAACATAATGTACGGGATGCCTTTGCGATCAGCATAACGGATTTGCTTGGCCGTTTTCACTGCGCTGTCGTGGAACACTTCAACATTAATACCACGGTCACGCAGTACTTCGGCTTTGGCCGACAACTTCGCCATATCGGCGTCTGCATCGTAAATGACCAGCACGTTGGTCGGTGACTTTTCAGCCAACGCCAAACGGCCTTCTTTTAACATCTTACCGAAGATACGGGTGAAACCGATTGAGATGCCCACGCCCGGTAGCTTCTTCTTAAGAAACATGCCAACCAAGTCTTCGTAACGACCACCAGCAAAAACAGTGGGGAAACCAGGATATTCCGCCAATTTACCCTCGTAAACCGTACCAGTGTAATAATCCAGACCACGGGCGATAGACAAGTCAGCGCATACCGCTCCGGTTGGCACATCGCTGGCGCTGTCCATGACATACTTCAGTTCTTCTAAACCCTGCTCCAGCAATGGGTTGGTGACGCCAAGTGCTCGAACCTGTTCAACGAAGCTGCTATCGAAGGTTTTGATTTTGGCCAAGTCTAAACAACGCTGTGCCAACTCTGGCGAAAGACCCAAGTCTGATTGCAACAACTTCGATACGCCTTCATCACCAATTTTGTCGAGTTTGTCGACAATCGAAATGGCCTTCATCGGGTCGGTGATTTCCAACCCTTCGTAATACCCTTGCAGAATTTTACGGTTATTAACGTGGGTTCGAACTTCATCAAGACCAATGGCACTCAAGATTTTGTGAACAAGACGCACCATTTCAGCATCAAAGTGCAAAGAAATCGATTCGTTATCGATAACATCGATATCCGCTTGGGTAAATTCGCGATAACGCCCTTCTTGCGGACGCTCGCCACGCCAAGCACGTTGAATTTGATAACGCTTAAACGGGAAAGTCAGGTTGTTATAGTTTTGAGCGACATAGCGGGTCATTGGCACCGTCAAATCAAAATGCAGTGCCAAACGTGAGCCTTTTTTGTCGTCGTCATCGGCTTTTAAGCGCTTGAGGCCATAAATCTCTTTATCGACATCCTCACCCTTGGCGGTAATCACGCTGACTTCTTCGACCGACGAGGGATTGATCGACGCATAACCGTAACTTTCAAAAATTTGTCGGGCGGTATCCAACCATTGCTGTTCAATTCGACGGGCTTCGGGCAGCCATTCAGGAAATCCACTCACCACTTTTGGGATCTTTGCCATGTTTCACACTCACTTAACAATTGACTGATTTAATTGGGCCATATTTTCACTTAAAACCGCGGCGCTGTCATGTGATAAATGCCGTCTTACAATTTTCCCCACGCAATGTAGTCATAATTGTTAACAATTGAGCAAAAAAACGTTTACTATTGCAGCCATCTTTACAATATCCGCCAAACAGAGAGTCCCGATGAAAAGATTTGTATTAGCCCCGATAGCCTTATCGCTGATGCTCAGTGGTTGTTCGCAGCCGCAAACAACTCAAACCGAACAAACAAAACCCGCAGTCACAGCCGAGCAAGTCACAGCAAAAACAGAGAAAACCGCCAAAGCCATGGACAAAAACAACCCGTTTTTCCAACCCTTTGACACCGAGTTTGGCCTAGCACCTTTTGCAAAAATCAAAGACGAGCATTTTTTGCCAGCCTTTGAACAGGGCATCCAAGAAAACCTCAACGACTTCGAAACCATCGCCAACTCAATTGACAAACCGACTTTTGCCAACACCATCGAAGGGTTAGAATACTCAGGCCGGCTGCTCAATAAAGTATCCAACGTGTTTTACAACCTCACGGGTGCCAATACCAACGAAACCATTCAAAAAGTCAACGCCGAAGTCTCTCCAAAATTATCGGCCCTAAATGACGACATGGTGCTCAACGACAAATTATTCCAGCGTGTTAAAGCCGTTTATGACAGCAAAGACAGCCTTAAACTCAACACCGCACAAAACAAATTGCTGACCGACACCTACCTCGCTTTTGTTCGTGGCGGTGCCAATCTTAACGAAACTCAAAAAACCACCTTACGTGATTTGAACGGACAACTGTCGACATTAGCCATCACATTCGGCGACAACCTGCTGGCCGAAACTAATGACTTTAAATTGGTGGTAGACAACAAAAAAGATCTCGCTGGATTGCCTGACGGCGTTATTGCCGCAGCAGCCGAGACCGCCAACAAAAACGGTATGGAAGGTAAATGGGTGTTCACCACTCAGCGGCCTAGCTTCACACCGTTTATGACGTATTCGGAAAACCGAGACCTCCGTCGTCAAATGCTCAACGCCTATTCGACCCGAGGCAACCACGACAACGCCAACGACAACAAAAAAGTATTGTCAAAAATAGCGTCACTTCGCGTGCAGCGCGCCCAGTTACTCGGTTATAAATCTCATGCCCACTATACCCTTGAGCGCAATACAGCCAAGAACCCGCAAAACGTCTTTGCTTTATTAAACAAAATCTGGCCTGCGGCCATCAAACGCGCCAACAGCGAAATTGTCGACATGCAGGCGATGATTGACCAACAAGGTGGCGGTTTCAAACTCGAAGCGTCTGACTGGTGGTACTACGCCGACAAAATCCGTAAAGCCAAATACAATCTCGACGAAGAAATGACCCGTCCGTATTTCTCGCTCGAAAACACCATCAAAGGCGTGTTCTATGCAACGCAGAGACTGTATGGCCTAACATTTAAAGAAAGAACCGATATCCCGGCTTACCATGAAGACGTTCGTACTTTTGAAGTTTATGATCGTGACGGCACTTTGATGGGTTTGTATCTGGCTGATTACTACATTCGTGATTCAAAGCGTGGCGGTGCGTGGATGAACTCATTTCGTAAACAATCTAAAGCACAGGGCAAAGACATCAAACCGATTATCGTCAACGTGTTGAACTACCCACGTCCAACCAAAGACCAACCGACTTTGTTAACGTTTGACCAAGCCAGCACTTTGTTCCACGAATTTGGTCATACGCTGCACGGTTTGTTGTCAGACGGTTATTACAACTCACAAACCGGCACCGCCACTCCACGTGACTTTGTTGAATTTCCCTCACAAGTGATGGAAAACTGGTTGTTTGAACCAGAAGTTTTAGCCCAGTTTGCCAAACACTACAAAACTGGCGAAGTCATACCACAGGATATCGTCACTAAAATTCAAAAAGCTGCACAGTTCAACCAAGGTTTCCTTACCACAGAAGCCATGGCCGCAGCCTTACTGGACATGAGCTGGCACAGCCTGACCGACCCAACAGAAATAACCGATGTTAACGCCTTTGAAAAAGAAGCGATGAAAAAAGCCGGTTTGATTGGTGAAATCATCCCACGTTATCGCTCGACTTATTTCTCTCACATCTTCGCGGGGGGTTATTCATCGGGTTATTACTCGTATATCTGGTCAGAAATTATGGCAGCCGATGCGTATGCCGCGTTCAAAGAAAACGGTATATTTGACCGTAAAACCGCAGACGCCTTCCGCAACAGCATCTTGTCACAAGGCGGCACAGACGACCCAATAACGTTGTACAAACGTTTCCGTGGACGTGAAGCCAAGATTGCCCCACTGCTAGAGCAGCGGGGTTTGAACGCGAAATAGTTTTGATTGGCCTGCGGCCAATATCGCGGCGAGACGCCGCTCCTACCGGTAGTGTGACGGCTGATAACCTTTACCAGTCGCCTCCAGCCGGGGTCAGTGCTTTTGAACTTGCCGCACAAAAATCTTTTTTGTTCGGCAAATTCAAATGCTTTGACCCCATTGCTAGCCTCCGTTCCACCGGCTGTTAACGAAGCCTCACATCATCGACCCCAGCTGTTAACGAAGCCCCAACCAAACCACCTGCACCAAAATGATATATTCGCACCATCTTAAGCCACAAAACGCACCACTTTAGTGCACCTCGCCCAAAATAATGCATATTTACCCACAAAACCCAGATTTTCACCCTGAAAAATCATGGCGTGGTTTGTGCTATTTAATTTGAGCCCTCGTTAGGGGCTGGAGGAACGGAGGCTCCGCAATGGGGTCAAAGCATTTGAATTCGAGCGTTCGTTAGCGGCCGGAGGAACGGAGGCTCCGCAAGGGGGTCAAAGCATTTGAATTTGCCGAACAACAAATAAGATTTTTGTTCGGCAAGATTCAAAAGCACTGACCCCAGCTGGCGATGGCTGGTAGAGTTTGACAACCATGCATTAAACTTGTTATTGTGCGCAATATAACACAAGCGATCTAATTAAATTTAAATTTACTTATTTCGCATAAATAGTTAGCAATTAGCATAGAACGCGTTATAGTCATGGGTTCGGATATTACTGTCATAGTAAAACCATGAGAACCCAGTGTTAACAGGCCAATAAAAATAATAACTAAAAGCCCTAGTTAATCGCGAATACCAATGTTTGCACCTCTTTGAATTAAAAAGAAGGCGAACACCTTACCTATACATTCATCAAAAGGACGTTAATTATGACGTTATATAACCATGATCAGGTTAAAGACAACTGCGGTTTCGGTTTAATCGCAAATATGGATGGCAAGGTAAGCCACAACATCGTAAAAACGGCGATCACCGGATTGGCCAATATGCAACATCGCGGCGGCATTTCCGCCGATGGTAAAACCGGTGACGGTTGCGGTTTGTTGTTGCAAAAACCTGACAGCTTTTTTAACCGCATCGCTGAGCAAAACCAATGGCGTCTGGCCAAAATTTACGGCGTTGGCATGTTTTTTCTCAGCCAAGATAAAGACAAAGCCGCCAAAGCCCAGCAAATCATCGAACAGGAACTCACCAAAGAAACCCTGCCCATCGTCGGCTGGCGCGAAGTGCCCACCGACCCGAGCGTATTGGGCACCATTGCCACCGACACTTTGCCGGTAATCAAACAACTGTTCGTTAATCCCCAAATGGGCTGGCACAAAACCGACCTTGAAAGACGCTTGTACATTGCCCGTCGCAGAATCGAAAAACAGCTCACCGAAGACGAAGATTTTTACACCTGCTCACTATCCTGTCTGGTCACGGTTTATAAGGGACTGGTCACCCCGGCAGATTTGCCGAAGTTTTACCTCGACTTGGCCAGCGAACACATGGAAACCGCCATCGCGGTATTCCACCAGCGCTTTTCAACCAATACCTCACCCCGCTGGCCACTGGCACAGCCA
>JABSOG010000482.1 GCA_013216025.1 Algicola sp.
GGCTGTTGTTCGCTGCCTAATTCAAGTAAACGCATGCGCTCGACCATCTTTTGGCGGTAGAGGTCTTCTGCGATGCGCTGCTCGGAGATTGGTAAAGTAAAACTGAATGTGGTGCCCCAACCCACACTGGATTTGACCTCAATGGTGCCGCCGTGCAGGCTCACCAGTTGCTTGCTGACACATAAACCGAGCCCGGTACCACCAAAAGACTCAACCGACCGGTCTTGCGGATTTTCAAAAGCGTTGAAGATCTTGTCTAGTTTATTTGACGCAATGCCAACGCCGGTATCAGCAATGCTGATCTTGAGAAAGTCAGTTTGAGCGTTGGCACTGATGACAATCTGGCCGATGTCGGTAAATTTGATTGCGTTGTCTATCAGGTTATAAATGATTTGTTGTAACCTGTCTTCGTCGGCCATGGCGGCGGGCAGGTCGCTTGCCACCTCGTTGAGTAGTTTGAGGTCTTTGTCTCCCAGCAAAGGCCGCGATAACATCAACACCACATCACATAGGGCATATATATCTACCGGTTGGGTTTTCAGTTCGATGGTACGGTTTGTCAGCTGTGAAAAATCAACAATGTCGTTGATCTGATTGGTCAATCTGCGCCCGCTCGATACCATCATCGCCAGCTCTCGTTGGGCTTCGTGGGGCAATTCTCCTGCGTTGCCGTCAATCAATGATTCGGCCAGCCCGATGATGCCATGGATTGGGGTGCGTAATTCATAAGCGGTGATCGCCAAAAACTCATCCTTAAGACGTCCTAAGCTTTTTAATTCGCGGTCAATGACGCTGTTTTGCCAATTGGACTGGCTTTGTTGACGAATTTTTAAAATGGCCAACACCAGCATTGCCAGCAACACAAGCAATGCCAGCACGACAAGCAGGTAGAGCCAAAACGCTGGGTTTAGTTCGCTTTGCGCACTGGGTTGTTTAAACTGCATTGATGGCCCAGAAGCCAGAGCTGTCAAGTTATGGAGTAGCATCAACAGCAAAATAATAAAACGCATTTTATTCCTTGTATCATTCTTATTATCGCTTCAGAAATAATGGCAGATTGGCTGAAATCAATGATTCGAAAAAATATCTTTGGTGTGTCTAAAAGATAGACTGATAGCCGATGATTTTCAACTCGATTACTTCATTTTGTCGGCAAAACCCACCGCTTGAACAAAAGTGCCAAGACGCCTATACTCGCCCATCTTCAATGCACAAGATAACAATGGCAAATAATGTTTCATATCGCCCTTTTCGAACCTAAAATAGCACCTAACACCGGTAATATCATTCGTCTGGCCGCCAATAACGGTTGTTCTTTGCACTTGATAGAACCGCTGGGCTTTGATTTTGAAGAAAAGAAACTGCGCCGGGCAGGACTCGACTATCATGACCTGTCGAATGTCACCCGACATCCAGATTACCAACACTTTTTACAGGCCATGGCGGGCAAGCGCATTCTTGCCTGTACCACCAAGGGCAGTCGCCCTCATAGCGACATAACTTATCAAGCAGATGATGTGCTATTATTTGGTTCTGAGACCCATGGACTGCCAGACGAAGTGCTTGGCAGTATCGATTCGACCTTGCGTTTGCGGATCCCAATGATTAAAAGCAGTCGCAGCATGAACCTGTCAAATGCGGTTGCGGTGATCAGTTTTGAGGCCTGGCGGCAACTCGGATATGCCGGGGCCAATTAGTGCACATTCTGATGCATGACCATGCGGTACATGGATGTACCGCCTTTTCAACTTGTTGAAAAGTGAGCGAAGTTCCACTTGCTTAAACGTAGCGGTTTCCTGAAATCTCACAGGGATGTGAGTTTCAGGACGATAATAAGGCAGCCAAGTGATGAAAACAGACATCGAACAATTCCTTGTATCCCACAACTGGTTTAATCAAATCAGCGAAGACAATGTCAGTATCTACCATTGCGAGTTTGCCAAAGACCACTATAAAGACAGTCTGTTTGGTGAGTTAGCCGTTGCGTACAGCGACACGTTAGACCGGGCGGTACCTAAGCGCAAAGCCGAATATTTGGCTGGCCGGTTTTGTGCTAAACAGGCGCTGGGCAAACACAAGATTGAAAACTTCATAATCAAATCTGATAAAAACCGCGCGCCGTTGTGGCCTGAGGGTATCAAAGGGACAATCACTCACAGCAATCATAATGCGTTGGTTGCTGTGAACAACAGCTCTGACGTTTTAGGCATCGGCATTGATGTCGAATCGGTGATGACAGACAAAACTATGAACGACGTTAAAGACGCCATCGTTAAAGGGGATGAAAATCGCTTTTTAGACTTGCCAGCTACTACACCCGGGATAAGTACTGGCACCGTGGTGTCGCTGATATTTTCAATCAAAGAAAGCTTTTTCAAAGCGGCGTATCCTTCAACCGGCTATTACTTTGATTTTGACGCGGTCACCATTAATGTGCTGGATTTTGAGAAAAACATCTTTAGTTTGACGGTGAATCAAGATTTGAACCCAAAGATGCGGCCGGGCATGCAATGTAGCGGGCAATTTTGTTTTTTGGGTGAACAGGTGCTTTCGTTGTTGGTTTTGCGTTGAACGATAGCAAGTAGGTGAGAGGCAAACCTAGGGCATCGCGTGGACAATCTTTTCTGCCCACTCGTGACCTTTTCGCTATCACACAACTTATTTTGTAAATAAATCTTTACGATACACCCTAAACCTCAAACCCCACAGATCCCCCCCAGACCCAGTCCAATCCCTAGACATTGTCCATAAGACTGTTTATTCTTGCGTATCTCGCTATAGTCTTGCGACAAATTCCCATTTAGTAAAAGGTACTGTAATGATTGCTACAAATAAAACTCATGCTCCTGAACTGTCCAGCTGGGTAGAATCGGCCAATGCTGCCGATTGTGATTTCCCCATCCAAAACCTGCCTTTTGCTATTTTCCGCCGTACAGGTTCAACCGAAGCCTTTCGTGGTGGTGTTGCCATTGGTGATCAAATTGTTGACTTGGCTGCACTGGGCAATGCCGGTTTTATCAATGGTGATGCGGGTGAAGCGCTGGCCAACGGTAACAAACCCACCTTAAATGACTTGATGGGCATGGCACCAAAATACTGGTCAGCACTGCGTTTGGCATTGTCAGAAGCGTTGGCGACTGGCTCTGCTTCACAAGAAACCGTTAGCGGTTGTTTGGTTGCGCAAAGCGATGTTGAATACGACCTGCCGTGCGTTATTGGTGATTACACCGATTTTTACACCTCAATTTATCACGCCACCAGTGTCGGTTCGTTGTTCCGTCCTGATAACCCATTGTTGCCAAACTACAAATGGATCCCAATCGGTTACCATGGCCGCTCTTCTTCAATTGGGATTTCGGGTCAAGAATTTCATCGTCCAAAAGGCCAAACCAAGCCACCAACAGCGGATACGCCAAGCCTGGGTGCCTGTAAACGCCTTGATTACGAAATGGAAATGGGTATTTACATCGGTGGCGGTAATGCCATGGGTGATACTATTTCAATTGAAGATGCAGAAGATCACGTCTTTGGGCTGTGTTTGTTTAATGACTTGTCAGCCCGTGATATTCAAGCTTGGGAATACCAGCCATTAGGTCCATTTTTGGCCAAAAACTTTGCTTCAACGGTTTCACCCTGGGTTGTCACCAACGAAGCGTTAGCCCCATTTAGAGCCGCTTGGTCTCGTGACGTGAACGATCCACAACCACTAGATTACCTGACCGGCACGCAAAACTCAGAACAGGGTTCATACGATGTTGAGCTAGAAGTGTTTGTAGAAACTGCCAAAATGCGTGAGGGTGGCGAAGCTCCGGTCAAATTGAGCCAGTCAAACTTCCATCACTCTTACTGGACTGTTGCACAAATGGTGGCACATCACACCGTTAACGGCTGTAACTTAAGACCGGGCGACTTCATCGGTTCTGGCACTCAATCGGGTCCTTCGTACGAAGAATCTGGTTCAATGTTAGAACTGTCAAATGGCGGCAAACAGCAAATTGATTTGGGCAACGGCGAAACTCGCACCTTTTTAGAAGACGGCGATTCAGTCATCATGCGTGGTTACTGTCAACGTGACGGTGCAGCCCGCATCGGTTTTGGTGAAGTCAGCGCGTTGGTATTGCCAGCTAAAGACTAGAAGGTCAAACTCCTAGGATGACCGCTCCTAAACGTGATTATCAGCAGCTGGTAAAGATGGCCTCATGGGCCTCGTTACTGGCTGCCAGCTTGCTGATTGTTAGCAAGTTGTATGCATGGATGATCACTGGCTCCGCCAGCCTCATGGCAGCCCTGACCGATTCACTGCTGGACCTGGTGGCATCGGGCATGAACTTCTTTGTTATCCGATTTGCCCTCGAACCCGCCGATGACGAACACCGTTTTGGTCACGGCAAAGCCGAATCTCTGGCTGGACTGGGCCAAGCCGCTTTTATCAGCGGTTCATCACTATTGCTGGTCTTTCACGCCATCAGCAGAATCTACCAACCCGTTGAAGTACAGCACCCCCATATTGGCATGTGGGTATCGGCTTTTTCGATTGTCATCACCCTTATTTTGGTGATGTTTCAGCAATGGGTGGTCAAACAAACCCAATCAGTGGCCATCAAGGCCGACTCCCTGCACTACAAAGGCGACTTATTGCTTAACGCCGCAGTTTTGGTGGCGATATGGTTAGCGGCGAAAAACGTGCCCCATGTTGATGCTATATTTGCCATCCTGATAGCGATATTCTTGCTCTATAATGCCTGGACGATTGCCACCGAAAGTGCCGATAGCTTGATGGACAGAGAATTGTCGATTGATGAGCAACGCAAGATTGTCGATTTGGCCTTGGGCACGCCCGGAGTGCTGGGTGTTCATCAGGTAAGAACCCGGCAGGCGGGACCCACCAAGTTTATTCAAATGCATTTGGCGATGGATGACCATTTGACGTTGTTTGACGCTCATGCTATCTCTGAGCAAGTTGAGGCTGCGATTGTAGAGGCCTTTGGTGATGTCGATGTGATTATTCATGAGGACCCCGTTTCAATTGGGGTTGACTGAGGGCTTTTGGGTGCGCTACGCGCGGGTCGTGCTGCGCACTTAAGGTCAAGGGATCTTAACACGGAGTCACGGAGTCACGGAGAAAGAAAGAGGAAAAGCAAAATACAATATAAACGGTTAGGCTTTTTGCTGTAGAGTTGATCGAATGACTACATTTCGCAGTTTTTTAAGCATATATTTCTTAAGTTTTTGTTTTTAATCTTTCCTCTTTCTTTCTCCGTGGCTCCGTGTTGAGGCTTTTGACCTTAATCTTCTCCTCGAAGAACCCTAGCATCCCCGAGATTGCCGTATTGCGCATCAGGTCGGTTTCGAAGAACACCTCATGCTTAGCTCCGTGCAACTCAATCTTTTTACACTCACCGCTGGCCTGTAATAGCTTATAGACTTTGGTTTGAGCAGCGATGCTGACAATTGGGTCGTCGCACGACTGAATAATCAACATCGGTGTTTTGATTTTTTCTAGCTTTTCGAACAACCTGTCGATTGCCCGCAGTGCTGTTGCCAGCCAGTGAAAAGTGATGCCGCCTAGCTGTAAGGCCGGCTCGTGGGCATATTGTTCACGAAAGTGATGATAACGCGGTTGGCAGTGGGTCAGATCATTGCCCTCGAACGGTTCTCGGTGATAATCGTGTTGGCCGATAAAATAATCCTTCGAGCGGCCCAGCAAAATTTTCAAACCAATCAAAACCCAAGACACCGGTTTGGCCAAAAATACCGGTATGGCACCGGGATGAAAGCCATATAAAGGCGCAGACATCGCAGCAGCAACAAAATCATCGGGGTTTTGCTGCAAATACAAAGTGGCAATCGTAGCGCCCATAGAATGACCGGTTAAAAACAACGGCGCATTGGCCTTTGGGGTGACAACATAACGGTAAAAGCTGTGAAAATCGTCGACATAGTGCTGAAAGTCGTCAACATAGCCTTTTTGTGGATCGTCAATCAAACGGCCCGAAAGCCCCTGACCCCGGTGGTCAATGATAAACACCGAAAAGCCATTTTGGTACAAGTCGAATATAAATTCTTTGTACTTGAGGTACCCTTCGGTACGCCCCGGCGCCACCACAACCGTGGCTTTGGCATCTGGACACAGACAATAGGCATAGGCAATCGATACGCCATCATCGCTGTCGAAACTGCCAGTTGAGACGTTAGACTGCCAAAAAGGTTCGATCTGCTGCGAAAACTGCGCTTCGAGGGTATCTTGCGATGATAAAATGTAGGGTGATGGCATCTATAATTTATTGTTATGCGATTTTACCCTGATTATAAAGCAACTAGAATAAATGAATAGTTACAATCTTGATTGAAATGCTTTTTGCACTTGCCCGGTTTCCTTTGTAAATTATGGTTATCGTCGAAATGTCGAACCACCTAAAACTCACATCCATCGGCAATTGCTCCATGCATTGCTCTAATAAGCACATCCGTGTGCAAATGTGAGCTTTCAGGAA
>JABSOG010000483.1 GCA_013216025.1 Algicola sp.
GACCGTCATCAAGCGATACCAGCACTTCACGCTCGCCGACATTGAGTTTTTCGACTTTATGGTCAAACAACAAAGTCACGATATCGCTGTGTTGTTGGAGTTTGTTCACCAACGAATTACGAATAACCTTGTTTTCAACAATATGGCCAAGTTGGGGATAGTGAATTTGCTCTGACGAAAAAGTGATCGAGCCAAAACTGTCTTTTTCCCACACATGCATAGTTTTATAAGGCTCTGCACGAATGTCGATCATATCTTGCCACACGCCGAGGCGAGTAAAAATCGCTTGGCTGGCACTGCTCAAAGCGCTGACCCGTAATTCATGGGCATCAGTGAGCGGTTGCTCTTCACTTTGCGCGTCAATCACTACAGTCGGAATATTTTGCTTGGCCAGCGCCAGCGCCAGTGTCAGGCCGACACAACCACCACCAATGATCACAACATCTGTCGATATCATTTGAATTCTCTTTTATATATAAAGATGCGGGGATACAGGTTTTTTGCTCCAGGCAAAACCTAAGTACCTACATCCATGTAGGCAAATCACCCGCCTACAATTTTACTCCGCATGTTATTTTTGCGGTACCTTCCAAGGAGCAAATCATAAAGCTCATTGTTTGTTCTTTTTCGCCACGCAGTGGCCATATAAAGATGCGCAGCAGATTTATTTATTAAAGCCCATGGCCTGATTGGCCAACGGTTGTTTGAGGTTATCGAACATTTGCATCGTCAACAGCCCCATGGTTCGCCCCAATGCCAACAGTTTATTGTCATTAGAAAATAACCGAACCAACGAGTCCGTCATGTTGATCACCGTATCAAGGTCTTGCCGACGCATTTGCTGGTATTGCCTCAACGCAGCATAACTGCCGATATCCTGCCCATCAACGATGCATTGACTGATTAACTGCCTCAGCGCTTCGATGTCTCGCATACCAAGGTTAAAACCCTGCCCAGCGATAGGGTGAATGGTGTGAGACGAATTGCCCACCAGTGCCACTCGGTGGCTAACAATTTCATTGGCCGCACTGAGCGCCAAAGGATAACTGAATCGATTGCCCACCTTTATAAGTTCGCCAGCACGATAACCAAAGGCGTTTTGCAGTTCAGCCAAAAACTGCTCATCGTGCCAAGCCAGCATGGTGTCGACTTGATCTGGCGCAACGCACCACACCAACGAATAGCGATTGTCGGTTAGTGGCAGCAAGGCCATTGGGCCCGTTTCGGTAAAACGTTCGAATGCCTGATTATCGTGGCCGTGTTTAACTTCTACATTGGCAATGATCGCCGCTTGATGATAATCACTGACATGGTTGTCGATTTTGAGCAGTTGGCGGGTTTGCGACTGGCCACCATCGGCCACCAGCAACAGTTTGGCTTGCAACGTTTGGTCGTCATCGAGACTCAGGGTTAGGTGGTCTTGATGTTCTTCGATTTGGCTGATTTTGGCCGGGCAAAACCATGTGACGCTCTTTTTTTTAGACTCAAGGCTGTTCTTTGGCTCAAGGCTGTTCTTTGGCTCAAGGCTGTTCTTTGGCTCAGGGCTGTTACGCTCAAGGCAGTCCATCAACTGTTTGCCAAGATGGCGTACTTCGAGCACAAAACCCAGCGCCGACAAATTGAATTGCTCCGCTTTTAAGTAGCTCTTGCCTATATGGCCTCTATCAGACACCTGTATTTTGTGGATGGGTTCGGCGTGTTCTTTAACCCGCTGCCACACGCCATAATCTTCGAGCAATGTGCGAGAGCCCTGTGCAATGGCAAGGGCCCGGCTGTCGAAACTCGGTTGATTGTCTGAGCGCAGAGGAACGGCTTCAACGATGGCGATAGACAAGCAGGACGTAGATTGACTCAGGGCCAGGGCAAGTGTTGCCCCAACCAGACCGCCACCGGCGATGACGATATCAAAGGATTGTGGTGTCATACTATTTACTTCAATGTGCTTCAATGCAGTGTTATTTTGTTTTTACCAGAGTCTGGGCTATCACCCAATTCACCGAAACACATGATGCTCGAAATACGCACATATTCATGTACTTCAAAAAACGCATTTTCGTTTTCTTCGCTGTCAGGCAAGTCTGAAGCCATTTTGCAAATTTCGGCAAAATCTTGTATGGCTTCGTTAACGTCTTCAGACGCGTTGGCTAACACTTGTTTGTTGATGCCAAAACCCAGTAAAAAGCTTTGGGTCCAACCGGCCAGTGCGGTCGAGCGAATGTGCAGGGGCTCATCGTCGTCGGGTAGTAGTGGGCTAAATTGAAAATCGTCATCGACCAGATTTTCCCACACTTGCTTGAACATGATCTCAAGTTGTTCAACGACACTTTGATGAAAACTCAGGCCTTGGTGGAAAAAATCGGCGATGGGTTCAATCCAGTGTGCGTCGTTGACTTTGGTTCCACCACACAACAATCCGGCGATCACGCCATGAATTTCTGAGGGATTGGCAAAAACTTCGTGACGCTCTAACAGCGTCTGCATTTTGTCGAGATCTAACACAGAATTATCTGTCATTTGGGCTATGCTTTAAAAATAAGAGGGTTAAAACAATCGTATCACCCACTTGCCGTTGGATCTACTATATATTTTAAACGCTACCAAAATCCGCGGCCCATCGGTGAAATGATTAAATGGATACCCGTCGAATTTTATTGCAAACCAAACCACTCATGACTTATAGTCTCGCCTTGCCTTTTTGATACACCAGTGTGAGCTGTACCAGACCAATAATTTAATAGATTTGGTATAGAGACCAGATCAGAGAACCCGAATGACACAACGAATGGTGAAGATAAGCCTGCTTGGCAAAGAGTACACTGTCAACTGCCCCCCGGGACAGGGTGCACAGTTGCGCCATGTCGTTGAGGAGGTCGAAAAAAGGATTGAAGACACCCAAAAAAAAACCATGCTGCAAACCAATGAAAATATCCTGATCATGACCGCTCTCAATATGGCGAGCGACCTGCTCGAACAGAAAAACCAACTCGACTTGTTGCAAACGGGTAAGAAACGCAAGGTTTCTTGAGCTTTGCCACTTTAATTGGCCGCTGACGCGACTGTTGACCTACGGTCACTAACGTCAAAAGATCTCAACACGGAGGCACGGAGTCACGGAGGAAAGAAAGAGCAAAAGCAAAAGCAAAAGCAAAAGCAAAAGCAAAAGCAAAAGCAAAAGCAAAAGCAAAAATACGATAAGTGACGATACGACTTTACCCAGCCCTTATTTATCCTTTACCCCCTTTAATCTTTTAATCTTTCCTCTTTCTTACCTCCCCCCCTCCGTGACTCCGTGTTGAGGCTTTTAATCTTTTAAACAGGCAATATCAGCGTAAAAACACTCCCCTCTCCTTCCGTCGACTCCACAGTCAAACTGCCACCGTGCTTTTGTACAATACGATAAGACACAGCCAAACCCAACCCGGTGCCCTTGCCGACTTCTTTTGTGGTATAAAACGGTTCAAACATTTTGGCTTTATTTTGGCTGCTCATACCGCGGCCATTGTCCTTGACCGAAATTTTAATGCTTTTACCCTCCATGGCGCAGCTAACAACCACTTCTCCCGGCTCTTCAAGGTTTTGTTGCAATTGCTTTTCTTCGATGGCATCACAGCCATTGAGCAACAGATTCATAAACACCTGATTCAATTGCGCGGGGTAACAAAATAACTCTGGGTTACCTTCAAACTCAGTCACAAATTCAGCAATATTCGACTTTTTGGTCTTAACCAAATTGATGGTGGATTGCAGGCAATCGGTGAGCACCACGGTTTTCTTGTTGGCAGCATCAAGCTGAGTAAAAACCCGTAAGTCCTGAACAATATTTTTAATTCTCGCACTGCCTTCTTTGATGGTAGACAGGTGACCATACAAGGGTTGGAACTTCTCTCTAAAACTGTCAAGCACCGTCTGCTCGGCATTATCTCCTGCCAATTCAATCAGAAATGTTTGAAACGCTTCCAAGTCAACCTGTAAAGTCTGTACGCTGACATGCACAAAGTTTGTCGGATTATTCAGCTCGTGAGCAATGCCTGCAGTTAAAGTACCCAAAGAGGCCATTTTTTCGGTTTGTACCAAATGTGCCTGAGTTTCGATGATCTCCCGGTTTTTCTGCTCCACTTCTTGATTCTTTTGCTCCACCTCTTGGTTCTTCTGCACTAATTCTGCCGTACGCACCGCCACTTTGCGCTCCAACTCCAAATTGATTTCATGTTCGTAATAATATTTACGGCGCTGAGCGCGAATATAAGCCAAAACCGGAGTGGTCAATAACAGCACATAGATTGTATAAGCCCACCAAGTTTTCCATGGGGGAGGCAACAGGGTGATTTTTAACGACTGCCCTTCTTCATTCCAATAACCATCCTGATTGCCTGCTTTTATACGCAAGGTATATTCACCCGCCGGGATATTGGTATAAGTAGCCCACCTTTTTTTAGCGCCAGTGTAAACCCAATCCTTGTCCCAGCCTTCTAGTTGATAGGCATAACGGTTTTTCATCGGGTTAGCATAATGCAAAGCGGCAAACTCAAACGACATCACATTTTGTTCGTGGTTAAGAATCAACTCATCCAGTGCATCAATTGCTTTTGGCAGGGTAAACTCCGACAATTCATTCACCTGCGAGCTACCGGTAACAGCCACAGGTTGATTGGCCAATAAAAATTCAGTCAACATCACTGGCGGTGCTTGGGTATCGTCAGTGATTTTGCCAGGAGAAAATTGGTTGAAGCCATTGATGCCACCAAAAAACAACTCACCAGCACTGTTTTTATGATAAGCGTTAAAATTGAATTCGTTGCTTTGCAGGCCATCGTTGACATTGTAATTTTTGAACACCTCTTGATCAGGGTCAAAACGAGAAAGGCCATTATTGGTGCTGAGCCACAAATGCCCTTTATCATCTTCCAAAATACCGTAAACCACATCGTTGGCCAGCCCTTGCTGCTCGGTGTAACGAGTGAATTTTCCGGTGTTAATATCATATCGATTCAACCCACCAAAAGTCCCCAACCACAAGACACCTTTACTGTCGATGTGAATCGCGATCACCATATCATTACTGAGGCTGTCGGCATTATCTTGTTGATGATAAAAATGTTCAAACTTTTGCTCTTTGGTGTCCATTCGACTCAATCCACCGCCATTCGTACCCACCCACAAACTACCTTTACCATCGTCCACCAGCGCATAAACCATCTCGTTGCGTAAACTCATGGCTTCGGCACCACTTTGACCTAAACGGTAAAAACGCCGGGTTTTGACGTCAAAACGATTCAATCCATTGCGGGTACCCACCCAAAAGGTGCCGTTACTACCGCCGATGATGGTAAAAATATTATTGTGACTGAGACTTTGCGCATCAGTGGGATCATTAATGAAATGTTCAAAAGAATCGGTTTTGGCGTCATAACGATTTAATCCGCCACCAGAGGTGCCAATCCACAAAACCCCTTGCTCATCTTCGAACAAAGCATAAATATTGTCACTGCTGAGACTGCCTGGCATGTCCTTTTGGTGTTTGAACTGTTTGATTCGTCCGGTTCTACGGTCAAAGCGATTCAAACCTGAGTTAAAGGTGCCTATCCATAAAAAACCCTGACGGTCTTCATGAATGGCGCTAATACTCTTATTGCTGAGTAACGGCAACTGCCTAAACAAACCAAAGCGCTCAACCAATATATCGTACTTATTCAGTCCACCCCCCTCGGTGCCAACCCACAGTGCCTTGTTAGAATCCTGAAAAAGAGAAAATACACTGTTACTGCTAAGACTGTGAGGATCACCGCTGCTATGTTTAAAGCGAATAAAGCTTTCACGTTTGGCATCAAGACGATTCAGCCCACCACCAAAAGTGCCCAGCCATAAACGGCCCTTGCTATCTTCATTAATGGCAGTGACATTATTGTCACTCAAGCTGTCTGGGTCGTCCAATTCGTGTTTAAAATGACTGAATCGCTCTGTTAGGTGATCAAAACGATTCAATCCGTCCTGGGTCCCCACCCAAAGCACCGCTTGATGATCCTGAAAAATGGTGTAAATGTGATCATTGCTCAAGCTATGGGGATTGCTACTTTGATGCTTAAAATGCTTAAAGCCGCCCCGATCTTCCAATCGATTCAAGCCGCCACCAAACGTGCCGACCCACAAGACATTTCGATTATCTTGAAATATGGCCCGCACTTTATTGTGACTCAGACTCAAACTGTCAGACGAGTCATGCTCAAATCGCACAAAGCGGCCCGATTGCGGTTCAAAACGATTAAGGCCACCCGATGTGCCAATCCACAACCTTTGCTGATTGTCTTCCAAGATAGTTTCGACATCATTATGACTGAGGCTATAAGTATCGTTTTGTTGATGGCTAAACCGCTCAAAACGCTGGGTTTGATGATCGTAACGATTTAAACCGTTGGCGGTACCAACCCACAAGGTCGAAGAGGCATCTTGATAGATAATGGCAATACGGTTATTAGAAATGGAACTAGG